>CAYJTI010000081.1:0-6384 GCA_964373135.1 uncultured bacterium
CGAAGTCGTGGTGATTCCGCTTTGAGGATCAAAGGCACTCGCCCTCGGAAGCGGTCCGGCTGCCTCCACCGTGCCATCGGGACGAATCTTAATCGAAGAACCCACACCTGTTCCTGGAGCGCCTGGGCCCGTTAAAGTCCCATAAACTTTTTCTGAAATCACATTCCCGGAACGATCTTTTCTGATCGAGACGTAGCTTCCGTCGGGCCTTTGCAAAATCTGGCTGATTTCTCCGGTCATAGGATCCTGCGTTGAAGCAATCATCCTACCTCCCGTGTCAGCGGGCGAAGCCGGCTCTTTCGGCTGCGACGGGACCGGAAAGGTTGGACCTTGAGGAAGCGCAGCCGAAGCCGAGCCGGGTCTGGGATTGGAAGTCGGTAATCCCACGGGAGGAAGAGAAGTAGTCCTCTCAGGAGTCGGTAGACCAAGCTTTTGGAAATATTTTCCGGCGGGCAATTGGTCAATCGAGACCGGCGGAAGTCCCACGCGTGCCCGGCCTTCGTTAATGATCCGCTGGGTTTCTTCCTTCCGTTTCGCGAGTTCCGATGGATCCAAAGCCTGAAGCGGCTTGGAATACTTCGCCCAGGCCCAGTCCCAGAAATCTCTTCCCGCGACGTAGCCCGCGGAATAGAAATCTCGGTGCCAGTGGGAATGGCTGAAACGAAACTTCGTGGCCTTGCCCCACGACCGGCCCGGATCCCTGGGCCCCGTGTTCCCCGAGTAGAGGTAAACGGGAAGGAAATTATTCAAGGGCGGTTCCCACTCAAAACCGATTTCTCGAAACTCATCGTCCGGGGCCGGGATCTCTTTGGTGATCTTATAAACCGTCTCATCGGAATCGAAGCCTTGTTTGAAAAGAAAGGTGTCAACCCTCTTTCGGGGTCGAAGCGGCGGAAGGAGACGATTCCCTGACACCGGTCTCGCGATTTCGTAAAAAACGCCTTCGGTCGGATGGACTTTCAACACGGTCCAGACTCCCCACTTTTCCTTCAGTTTAATTTCGGGGTCCAGTTTCTCTGTAACCCCCTTCGTTTCTGCCTGGAAACGAAGCAGCTCCTCCCGAAAGCCCTGGACATCGTGGTAATCCCCATAGAGCGCACCGGTGGAGCCGCTTGGAAAATCACTCGGCCAGTGGCCCTCCTTGAAGGCATAAAAATCATAGAAGGCGTAAATCACGCCGTCCTTTCCCGGATAAGGCATCGCCCGGATTTCAAAGATCCCATTCTCATCGCTGGTCGCGGACCACTCCGGATTGCCGCCGCCGAAATATTCCGCATTTTGCCGGATCAAGGGTTTCAACTTTTCAAACTCGTCGTAGGCCTCCAGTTCTGTTCGGGTCGGCTGATACGTCGTTTTTTTCTTCATCGCCTCGCGCGTCTTCCGATACACCCCCATCATCCGGCTCGTGAGTTCGTGGTATCGTTCAAAAAGTTCTTTGTCGACCTGGTAGTAGCCGACGCCCCCAATCACCCAAGCCCCCGGCACAGGTCCTGCGATCTTCTCATGAATCCGCTCGACCACCATCCCCCGCACCCCGGGAGGCGGCTCATAGGTGAGCCAGAGCTCGTGCGAGGTGTCGCTTCCCGGTTCGTAGTTTGTCCACTTCTTCTGGGCTCGGTCATACTGCGGAACGGTCGCCGGGTCGCTATCGAGAGACTGCTTCAGGCGGCCGCGGGCCTCGATTTCAAGCGGCGTCAATCCTTCCCTGGGCTTATTTTTCAAAGCGCCGATCGGAAGAGGACCGTACCAGATCCTGCCTTTTTCCAGTGAGGTGAGCGTGAGGGGGAATCCGCCAATGAAGGCCTTGGCTTCTTTGACTCGGCCGGTGAATTCAATCTTCACTTCGGCCTGACCGATCTTCGCAAGTTTGATTTCTTCTCGGACCACTTGATCTTTGGGAAGCTCCCACTTTGAGGGGTCTTTCGTCTCGCGCCAGGCGCCGCGGTAGTAATCCTTGTGCCCGACGTAGACTTCGACCTGCTTCACGCGGGGCGGCGTCTCCTCAAGCCGGATCCAATAATTGTCATCTTTGCCTCCGGCGTTCAGGTCGGGGCCGATGCGCGTTAATTCGTAATTCTCCCAGGTGAGATCTTTTTCAACGATCTTGACGGGCGTCGCCGGGTTGGCATCGATTTTTCTTGCTGATCGGTCCACCGCGTCGACTTCGATCCGGATTCCGCCCCCCTCCCAATCTTCTTCCCGGATCTTGAAGGCACCGTCCTCCATCCGGCCGCCCCGATGGGTGTACCCCTCCTCCAAAATGGGAACCTCAATCGTCTGGCCGGCCATTGAGAGGTGAATCTTTTTCCAAGACCTCATCTCGTGAGAGAAGACCACCTCGGCACTCACTCCCTTGATTTCCTCGTTCTCTTCGTCTTCGACGACGAGGGCATCCTCCAAAATCTTTAAATTCCTTTTCGCCTCTCCCTCTTCCCAGCGGGCGTGGTAAAAAGCCTCCTCCCTTTTGTTTCGCCTCAGTTGAATTCCTGAAAGGTGCGCAGGCTCCGCCAGGGAGACGCGAATCGCAAGCTTCTCCGGACTTGCGAGATAGGGGAAATCAGGGTGGACGGCGATGAGCGCGACTCGATAAATCTGGCTGAACTCTCCTTTGACCCCCTCGATCTTTCGAAAGAGGCTGCCTTCCCGATCCGTCTCGCCCAAGACCTCAGCTTCGATTCCTTGAGGAAATCTCGTGCTGTATTTGGCCACCGCAAACCGGAGCGAGCTCTCAGGGTTCTGGGTCTTCACCGAAATGTAGAGTGAGGCCGGGAGCGTCATCTCCTGAGGGATCTCGATGAAGTAATAGCGCGCCGTGAGCGGCCGGATCTCGTCTTCAAGTGGAATCACCTTCCCCCGCTCGGCGTTGAATTTCTTTACGTGGCCATTCTCCATCCTCGCCTCAAGCTCATCGAATGCCACGAGGTCCTCAAGAATGTCGCGATGGCGCCTGAAATCATAAGGGGCTTTATCCTTCACGAGGACCGCGGTGGCGAAATCGACAAAGCTTTCTCGAAACTGGTTGTTCTGAAATCCGTCGTCACCGAGTGCTTCGGAAATCGCTCGCAGGCTGTTATTCCCCTCATAGCTCCCGGCTATTTCCCAGATCGAACGGATGAGTCCGACGCCCTCCGGTTTGTGCTCGGTGAGGTATTTAAAGAAGATTCCTGTCCCATATTGAAACTTGCCTCGGCCAGAATGCTGAAAGGTGTCGAGCGGAAGCCTCTCCACTCCCCACTTGCGATACCAAGAGTTCATAAAAAGGGGGTACCCCACGGCCGAATTCCTCTCGCCCTCGGCCGGAGGAAAGACTTCATCTTCGACCCACTTCGCGGTCGCCTCCTTGAGCCAGTTGCCTTCTCGCTGGTCGTAATCAAACTGAATCAGATGAAAAAGTTCGTGTGCCGAAGTCCCCTTGAGCCTTTGCTCGTCCAGGTTATTCAAAAGTCCGATCTCGGGCGGCATCGCACCGTATCCCGGCAGGGCGTAGCCCAGGGAATCTGCAATCGGAAGGACGCTGTCAATCCTGACTTCAACCCGGTCCTCTCGGAGAGCTTGGGGAACCGGATAACCCATCCGCCCCGTGAGGGTCTCAAACGATTCCTCCAGATACCGGGCGGTGCGCTCGACATACGCCTCGGCTGTTTCAAGGGGATTGAAGACAAAATGAAAGTGGGTGGAGTGGCCGCGCCGAATCCTCACCGGATCGACATGGTCAGGAAAAAAGGTGACGAGATCAGCGGCTCGAGCCACGCCGGCTGCGAGCAAAACCAAAAATAAAACAAAAATAGGAGCGGCTCGCCTCATTTCTTTTTTGCTGTCCAAACGGATGCCGGCGCTGGTTTCTCCAGGCGGAGTCGAAGGGTCGTTGAAAAATCAACTTCACCCCAGTCTTGGGTCTCGGTCCGGATCTCCTCCGGCTTCACCGGCCCGAGCGGAACCGGAGCTGTGTATTCCTGAAGAACGCGAATCGCCCTCGTCTGGGTCCCCAGCGGAAGCTCACCGCCTGGCATGAGGTCATAAGAGCGGTCCTGATATTGAATTTTAAACTCAGCACTGTCCGATGCCCCTTGAGGGCCTTCCAGAATCTCAAGGGTAGGTCCAACCGAGCGAATCTTCCCCAGCGCTTCGAGAGAATTTAAAAGGGGCAGCCGGATCTCCTTGGAATCATCCTCATACGGGTCGAGTGAAACCGCGGCGGGATATTTTTCGAAAATCGAATAGCGGCTTGTCCCCCACTCTCTTCCCACACCCAAAAAATTAATCTGGTGCTCCACAAAAAGAAGCGGCTTAGAGAGGTCAAGGCGGCTGGGGTGCTCCCGAAGCCCGTAACGCTCGCGGGCCTCGCCTTTTGAAATCGACTGGGCGAGGCCCGGGTCCATTTCAATTTTCCCGTCACGGTACCAAAAAGGTTCTGCCAGAGGCTTCGCCGAAAAAAGCGCAAGCAGTTCGGGAAACGTGTCTTTATTCTCTTCGGTAAGTTCCAGGAAAAAAGAGGGGGGCGCCGGAGCCCGGGGCTTGGAGACCTTTCCCGTCCGGAGAAAAAAGACGAGACCCACGCCGGCCGCAATGAGCCCCATGAGAAAAAGGATCGTGAAAAACTTTCGCACCGATAACCTCGGCGGCGCCTCGTCGAATTATTCTAACGTCCCGATGGCTTGCAGTTCGTGAAGCCGGACCCAATTCGCACCGTGCGCGGCGAGCACTTTCACCTTGAGATATTTCGCACGGACCGGAGTCTCAAATTCGAATTCCTGATAAGGATTCCCGGCAAACACCATATTGCTGGTCTCGTAGGTCCCAACGAGGACAAATCCGCTGGTGGGGCTTTTCTCTGAAACTGAAATTTCTACCGTTTTGACATTAAAATCCTTCGCCTCAAAAATCGGAATGGCGATCTTTTTGATCAGGGCCGTGCGGCCTCCCTGAAAACCAAAAATCCCTTCGCTCGCGATCCCCAGATCCGCATAGGTGCCCGCGTTATCCAAGTGACCGTCGATTAAGGCTTGATATTTCATATCGCTTGCGGCAATGAGTTGGCCGCCGTTCGCGGCTGAGAGAAGATTTCTCTCCCGTTGATCCGCCTGCCTCCGGTATTCCGTTATCTCGTCTTCCGTGAGAGTGCGTCCGTAGGCTTTCCATTCGTGTTGGTAACTGTGACCTCCACCGGAGCCGGGTCCGATGATGACCTTGAGGTAACGCACGGCCGCCGGGGGATCGACCGGAAATTCCTGGTAGACATTCCCGAAAAAGACCTGGTTCTTTACCTGAATCGTCTGGATCGGGAAAAAGCCGCTCTCCGGATTGTCCAGAGAGCCCCAAAGCTCCAAGGCCCCTGGATTGTAATTCGATTGTTCAAAGATCGGGACGGCAAACTTCTCCAGGAGCACAGACTGATTGCCTTGAAAAGAAAAGACCACCTGCTCTCCGGGATAGAGGGCCTCTGTCTTTTTTTCATCCCCATCGATCAATTTGGCGAGCTCAGGCTTACTGGAGTAAACAATCCGAGCGCCAGCCGTCGCGGCGAGAAGATTCTCGCCCATCTTCTTCTCTGGCTCCAAAAGAAGCGTCTTCTCGCCAATGGCGGTAAGTTCGCGCGTGAGTTCGCCGGCATCTTTCGCGTCTCGATAAACGCCTCCGGTCATTTCCGAGAGCTTTTGAAGTTGGCCGCGCGCGGCCTCATCCACCGCAAAGCCGACGGTGTGGACGACCACATTGAACCCTTGGGTTCTGAGCGATTCGACAACCGCCACCGGATCCCGGCCGCAGCTTTCCTCTCCGTCACTGATCAAGATGATGGTCTTGGGCCCCCCCGTGGGATTAGAAAAGTCACGAGCGGCCAGCTCTAAAGAATAACCGATGAGGGTCTGTCCATAAGCCTGAAGGGCGAGGACTTGCGCGATCATTCGATCCTTTTGGAAGGGTGAAATCGGAATCGCGAGTTCGGAATCGAGGCACGCCTGCTGAACTGTCCCTTGGACCGGATTTTTCCCAAACACCCGAAGCCCGACGAGAGAACCGGAAGCAATTTGATTGGCAATCGTCGTCAAGGCCTGTTTGGCGGCATCGAGTTTATTCGTCCCTCCGCTCGCCTCATTCATGCTCCGCGAGGCATCAAAAATGATTTCGATCTCGCCCCCTCCCTGGGCTTGCAGGACGGGGGCTTCATAAAAACCAAGGATCGCACCGAAGACAGAGAAAAATAAGAGATTTTTCATCACACACGCCTCCCTTTTTGAAACTATTGTAACAACAATACCGCTGCCGTCACCATCAAGTTAAGTAAGGACAAGGGGAAAACGATTTTCCAACCGAGATGCATCAACTGGTCGTAACGGAAACGGGGCAGGGTCCAGCGGATCGTCATGAAAAGCCAGCAAAAGAAGC
>CAYJTI010000082.1:0-6274 GCA_964373135.1 uncultured bacterium
ATTCACGTGGGGTTTGGTCCGTTCAAATTTTTCCTTGGCCATCTGGGTGCCCTCCTTAAGATGCGATGATCTTCTCCGTAATCTGCTTCGGAACCTCGGAATAACTGTGAGGCTCCATGGTAAACGTCGCCCGTCCTTGAGAAATGGAACGAACGGCCGTGGCGTAACCAAACATTTCCGCCAGGGGAACATGCCCGCGAACAAATTTCAAATTTCCCCTGCTTCCGACTTCTTGGATGATGCAGCGCCGGGCGTTCAAGTCCCCGATGACATCGCCCATGAAATCTTCCGGCACGTCGACCTCTAAATTCATGATCGGCTCAAGGAGAATGGGGTTCGCCTGCCTGGCCGCTTCCTTGAAACCCAGGGAGCCGGCGATTTGGAACGCGATTTCCGAAGAGTCGACTTCGTGGAAGGAGCCGTCAGTGAGGGTCACGCGGAGGTCGGTCACGGGGTACCCTGCCAGGACCCCATTCTGACAGGCGTCACGGACCCCGTCTTCCACCGCCGGGATGTATTCACGCGGAATCGATCCGCCGACCACTTTGTTGACGAATTCAATTCCGGTTCCTCTCGGGAGCGGCTCGATTTCCAGGTAGCAGTGCCCGTATTGCCCCCGGCCTCCCGTCTGCCGGATATATTTCCCTTCCCCCTTCGCTTTCCTCACCACCGTCTCTTTGTAGGCCACCTGCGGCTTTCCGACGTTGGAGAGGACATTAAATTCCCGCTTCATTCGATCCACAATGATCTCAAGATGAAGCTCTCCCATTCCGGAAATGATCGTCTGCCCCGTCTCCTCATTCGACTTGATTCGGAAGGTCGGGTCCTCTTCGGCCATCCGTTGAAGCACGGTCGAGAGCTTGTCCCGGTCGGCCTTCGTCTTGGGCTCAATCGCGAGAGAAAGAACGGGCTCGGGAACAAAAAGCGATTCCAGAACGATCGGATGCGCTTCGTCGCAGAGCGTATCCCCCGTCTTCACACTGCGAAGTCCGATGAGGGCCACAATGTTGCCGGCACCCGCCTCTTCAATTTCCTCCCGTTTGTTTGCGTGCATCAAAAGGAGCCGCCCCACCCGCTCTTTCGAATTTCTCGTGCTGTTGTAAATATAAGTCCCGGATTGAAGAACGCCTGAGTAAATTCGGACATAAGTCAGCTTGCCGCCGCCCGCAAAGGGGTCCTGAGCAATCTTGAAGGCCAATCCCGAAAGCGGCTCGGCCTCATTCGAATGCCGTTCCATCGGCTGGCCTGATTTGGGGTCGGTCCCCTTAATCGCAGGGACGTCCTGCGGGGAAGGGAGGTAGTCGACCACCGCATCCAGGAGCATCTGGACCCCTTTATTTTTCAGGGCCGAGCCGCAAAGAACCGGAGTCAACGTAATCGCGACCGTCGCCTTCCGAATGGCCGCTCTGATTTCCGCTTCGCTCGGACTCTCGCCCTCAATGAATTTATGCATCAAGACATCGTCGTGCTCCGAAACCTTCTCAATCATAAATTCTCTTGCCTTCTTCGCCGCCTCAAGGAATTCCGAAGGAATCTCAATCTCATCAAACTTGGCGCCGAGCGTCTCATCCCGAAAGAAGTAGGCCTTCATCCGAATCAAATCGATGACGCCCTTGTGGGTATCTTCACGCCCGAAAGGAAGCTGAAGGGGGACGACATTCGCCCCGAGCCGCTCCCGCATCGATTGGACGGCCGCTTCGAAGTTGGCACCGATGCGGTCCATCTTATTAATGAAGGCGATCCGAGGAACGTGGTAACGGTCGGCCTGACGCCAGACGGTTTCGGATTGCGGCTCGACCCCCTCCACCGCTCCAAAGACGGCCACGCAGCCGTCGAGCACCCGGAGGGAGCGTTCGACCTCAATCGTGAAGTCGACGTGGCCGGGCGTGTCGATGATATTAATCCGGCAGTCCCGCCAGAAACAGGTGGTCGCGGCCGAGGTAATCGTGATTCCCCGCTCCTGCTCCTGCTCCATCCAGTCCATCTGGGTCGTCCCCTCGTCGATGTCGCCGATCTTGTAGGTCTTTCCCGTGTAATAAAGAACGCGCTCCGTCGTCGTGGTCTTGCCGGCATCGATGTGAGCCGCAATCCCGATGTTCCGGATCTTCTCCAGCGGAAAATGTATTTTCTTCTCTGCTTCAGCCATAAAAGTTGACTCCAATTTCTTCTCTCCTCTCCCCCTCTTAGGGGGAAAGGATTAAGGTGAGGGGGTGAGCTCTCTGGCTTTTACCCCTCACCCTAACCCTCTCCCTGGAAGGGAGAGGGAAAAATGACCTTAAGGCAGTGCCATTCGTGACAGTCACCATTTCAACCATTTCACGACGCAAGAATGAAGATTCTTATTGTCACTAAAAATTGGCTGGGAGACATTCTCTTTGAAGTGCCGGCCATCGAGGCGCTTCGGGAGAATTTTCCCTCCGCCCACTTGGTGGCAGCGGCGCCTGAGCGCTGCCAGGAGATTTTGGAAGCCCTCCCTTTTTTGACGGGCGTCCGGGTCTTTGATGAGCGGGCGAGTGAGCGTTCAGTTTTTGCCAAACTCCGTTTCGTCGCGTGGCTCCGGCGTGAAAAATTTGACAAGGTTTTTCTCTTTCATCGCTCCTTCACCCGGGCCTTTTTGACGGCCTTGGGAGGAGTTCCGGAGCGGATTGGCTATGAGACGCCAAGGCGTAAAGCGATTTTGACGGCCGCCGTTCCTCCTCCGGACCGGCCGGTGCATCAGGTCGATTATTTTTTGATTCTGCTCAAATGGGCAGGGCTTCGGGTAAAATTCGGGGCCGAGTATCAATTTTTATTTCGGCCGGAAGACGAAAAGAAGGCGAGCGAGATTTTGGAAAGGAATCGGCTCCGAGCGAAAGCCTTTATCGCCTTTCACGTGGGGGCGAACTGGGAGCCGAAGCGATGGCCGGCGGGTCACTTCGCCCGGCTGGCTGACTTAATCGATGAAAATTTTGGACTCCCCGTGGTTCTGACAGGTTCTTCAGAGGATGAAAAAATGGCCCAGGAAATTCTTCGAAGGGCGCATCGGGCCCGCCCGGTTTCGATTTGCGGCCAGACCTCGCTTCGGGAGCTCGGGGCCTTTTACGAAAAGGCGGCTTTCGTTGTCTCAAGCGATTCAGGTCCCCTCCATATCGCTTCCGGGGTGGGGACGCCCGTTGTCGCCCTCTTTGGGCCGACCGCTCCTTATCTGACAGGCCCTCGGGGGACGGGGAAAAAAGTCGTCATCCACTACGTGCCAAAGGGTTTCCCGGTGCCGTGGGTCGGGACGGCGCTTCCCAACGGCGGGTGGATGGAGAAGATTGAACCGGAACTCGTCCTTCAAAAGATTGAGGATGAAAAGTTATGTTCTCAGGCGAAAGAGCAAACCTTCTCGTCATTACCTTAAGCAACATCGGCGACGTGATCTTGACGACGCCCGTCATCCGGTCCCTCCGTTCGAGGTTTCCCCGGGCGAGGCTCACGGTCGTGGTCGGACCGAAGGCCGCGCCCCTTTTGAGGGGAAGCTCTCAAATCGACCGCCTCCTGGTCTATGACAAACAGGCAGGCTGGCCGCACAAGCTTCAGCTCGTTCGGGCGCTCCGGGAGGAGTTTTATGACACCGTGGTGGACCTCCGAAACAGTGCCTTTCCTTTTACGGTGCGGGCGAGTCACCGGAGCCCCATTTTTCGGCCGCATCGCGCCCCGAGCGCTCGAGCGCGACATCTCGAACTCCTCGAAATGATGAAACTTCCGCCTGTTCGTAAGCTGGAGCCGTTCGATTTCTTTTCGAAAGAGGAGGAAGCCGTCGCTTTGAAGAAATTTGGTGACAGTCACCAAATTCCTTTCATGATTGTGGCGCCGGGCGCCGGGAGTGAAGCCAAGCGGTGGCGAATCGAAGGATTTTGTGAGACGACGGCGTCCCTTTTGAAGCATTTTTCCCTGAATGCGGTCGTGGTGGGGGACCGAAATGAGATTCCGCTCGGAGAGAAGCTTTTCCAAATCGATCCCGAGCGCGTGGTGAATTTGACAGGGCAAATTTCCCTCCGTGAACTGGCGGCCCTCGTTTCGCACGCGAAACTCGTTCTCACCAATGACAGCGCCGTCATGCACTTGGGCCACGAACTTGACCGGCCCGTCGCCGCGCTTTTTGGGCCCACGAATCCCGAAAGATACGGCCGTCAGAATGAAATTTGGCGGATTGTGCGCGACCCCGAACGTTCGACCCTCGAAGCGATTCAGCCGCACGAAGTTTTTGAAGTCTGTCGTGAACTCCTTGGCTAAGAAAACCTTAGTTTCCCCCTCACCCCCACCCTCTCCCAAAGGGAGAGGGGGAAATTGCTTCGACTCCCTCTTTTCTTCCCTCTTGCCCTTGAAAGGGAGAGGGGGGAATTCCTTGGACTCCCTCCTTTTTTCCCTCTCCCCCTTGGGGGGAGAGGGTCAGGGTGAGGGGGCGAGACGGATCCTCGTCACCCGCACGGATCGAATCGGCGATTTGGTCCTGTCGACGCCTGTGTTTGAAGCGTTGCGCCTGAAATTTCCAAAGGCTTATCTCGCCGGCCTTACGTTTTTGGAGAATCGCGAAATTATCGAGGGAAATCCCCATCTTGACGAAGTGATTCTCTATGACAAAAGGGGGAGTGAAAAGGGATGGTGGGGAAATCTCCGTTTTGCCCGCGCCCTCGCGAGAAAGGGCTTTGACCTGGTGATTCACCTTCATCCCACGAATCGGATGCATCTGGTGAGCTGGCTGGCGGGGATTCCTGTCCGAATCGGCTACCGGAAGAAAAATGGCTGGGCCCTCACGCACTCGATGGAGGATCGGAAAAAAGAAGGCCTCAAGCACGAAGCGGAATATAACTTTGATCTTTTAAAATTTTTGGAGATGGAGCCGCCGGCAAAACTCCGGACCTACTTCCCGTTAAAAGAGCGGGACCGTGTCTCCCTTGAATTTCTACTTCGGAATTTGTCCCCCTCACCCCCACCCTCTCCCAAAGGGAGAGGGGGGAATTCCTCCGACTCCTTCCCTTCTTCCCTCTCCCCCTTGGGGGGAGAGGGAAGGACAGCAGCCTCTCCCTCTCCCCTCAGGGGAGAGGGTTGGGGTGAGGGGTCAAGGCCTTACGTGGTCCTGAACCCAAGCGCAAGTTGCCCGTCCAAAATTTGGCCGGCGGAACGCTTTGCCCGCCTCTCCGACCTTCTCCAAGAACATGATTCAATTCAAATCGTTTTAATTGGTTCACGGCAAGACCGGGGCATGGCGGCCGAAGTGAAGAAGAAAGCAAAGCGGCCGGTCCTGGACCTGAGCGGGAAAGTTTCGCTCGGGATGCTCGGCTGGCTCCTTAAGGAGGCGAAACTTCTTATCTCAAATGATTCCGGTCCGGTGCACGTGGCCCGGGCTGTCGGGACGCCTGTCATCTCCATTTTTGGAAGGAATCTTTCGGGTCTCGCTCCCCTTCGCTGGGGGCCGCTGGGGGAAGGAGGAAGGGTCGTCCATAAAGAGGTGGCTTGCCCGGTCTGTCTCGCTCACCGGTGCAAAATTAATTTCCTCTGTTTGGATGCAATTTCCGTCGAAGAGGTTTTTGAGGAAGCTCTAAGGATGGTATTCCCCTCACCCCAACCCTCTCCCAAAGGGAGAGGGGGAAACTCTTTCGACTCCCTCCCTTCCTCCTTCTCCCCCGAAGGGGGAGAGGGTCAGGGTGAGGGGGTCTCCCTTAAATGAGATCCATTCGAAACGTCCTCATCGTTCAACCTTACGGGATTGGGGACGCCCTTTTCATGACACCTCTCCTTCGAGCGCTCCGGACCCTTCCCACGGTCGAGAGGGTGGATCTGCTTTTGGGTTCGAGGACCGAAGCCGTTTTTCGCACGAACCCCCACGTCGATGAAATTTTCTTTATCGACAAAGAGCGGTGGCATTCACTCGGCAGGACCGAGCTATTCCAAGAGGTCTTTTCCCTTTGGAAAAGATTGCGGCGTCGATACGACCTCCTCATTGATTTCTCCCTCCAGCGAGAAACTGGATTTTATGGCGGCGCCTTCCTCCGGATTCCGAAGCGAATCGGGTTTAATTTTAAAAATCGAGGAGTCTTTTTGACCGATTCACTCCCACTTCCCAATGGATTCGAAGGCGCCTCGGCCGTCGATTTTTACTCGGACGTCGGGAAACTCGCCGGGGTAGAAGTGGAAGATCGCTTTTTGGAGTTCTACCTGTCCGAGGAAGATCGGAAGGAGAGGGAGAAGAGTTTTTGGGGGGGGGGGGGGGGTGGGGTTGCGGGGGCGGCCGGGGGGGGGGGTGGGTGGG
>CAYJTI010000083.1:0-6252 GCA_964373135.1 uncultured bacterium
AAGTTCGCTCTTATCTTTTATTTGGAATTGTGGCGGGACTCACCACGGCCACGAAATACAATGGGGCTCTCGTTCTTCTTCCGTTTCTCGTGGCCCACGTGAGTCGATTCAACGTGGGAAAGTCTGGGTGGGGGCGGATTATTTTTCATCCGGCCTTGGCCCTGGGGCTCCTTGCGGCTTTTTTGGCTTATGCCGCCGGCCATCCTTTCTCTCTCATCAACTTCGGAGCCTTTTGGCGCGATTTCTCGATTC
Source organism: uncultured bacterium (assembly GCA_964373135.1). GTDB lineage: Bacteria > Omnitrophota > Omnitrophia > Omnitrophales > JACQLI01 > CAYJTI01. The sequence continues at coordinate 253 of CAYJTI010000083.1, forward strand.
AGGCCGGGGCCGAGGGCCGAATCGGTTTTTTCCTTCCTCTCCGTTATGCCCTGGGGGAGGGGATGGGTTTTCCGCTCTTAGGCTTTGGGATAATGGGAGTCCTTTTCTATTTGAAGTCCGGAGAGCGGAAAAAATGGATGGTCGCCTCGTTTATCCTCCTTTGGTTCGTTTACATCTCTTTCTTCGGCCAGCCGTATGAGCGATATGCCCTCCCCCTCGTTCCCTTCCTTTGCCTTGCGGCCGCTGAGACATTGGTTTGGTTCTCGAATCGCCTCCACCTCTCCCGGAGCCGCCTGGCCTACGGCCTCGCCCTCGCCTTGTTGGCGGCGATTCCGCTCGCCTATTCGGTGTCGGCCGACTTTCTCTTTACCGAGAAAGATGTGCGGACGCTGGCCCGGGAATGGATTGAGGAAAACATTCCTTCAGGGAAGGCGCTCGCCCTGGATTACCCGTTTCACCAGCCCACCCTGAGGTTCAACCGGGAGCAGCTGACCGAAAAATATGACGAAATCAAAGGGGAGCATCGCGGTCTCCAGGAACTTCGCCTCAACCTTTTGCTTCAAAATTACAAGGAGGACCTCCCCCATTATCACCTTTATTTCCTCACGGATGGAGACCCTCAAGACCGCCCTCTTTTTTCGAAGCCCACGCTTCCTTTTGATTTGGAAGCCGTCAAAAGGGAGGGGGTGGACTATCTTTTGATTACGCGCCTCTCGGAGCGTTACGAACATCCTGAATTCTACGAGGCCCTTCAGAAAGAGGCGGAATTAGTCCAGGTCTTCAGCCCGTATCGAAATCCGAGCGTCCGATACAGTCCGGCCAAGGTCCGGTTTGGGCGGGATTACATTCGTCAGACGGCGGCCGCGACCGAGGGAGGCGAGCTTTTCTCCCGGGAGCGTTTTGGCGACCTGATTGAGATTTACCGCTTGAGGTAGGGTGAAATCTTTGGCCAAGCTCATTCGCGAAGAGGGGCGTGCGTTTCTTCTTATCGCGGCCGCCATTCTTTTATTCTTTCCGGAAATCGCCCTTCTGAAAAAGGGCTTCCTGAGCGGCGACCATCGCCTGCAGCATTACCCCTGGTTTTATCTCTATTGGCAGGGGCTCAAAAATTTTACACTTCCGTGGTGGACGACCTTCAATCAATGCGGGTTCCCGCTCGTCGCCGAAGGGCAAGTGGGCGCTTTTTATCCCCTGAATTTTATCTTTGCCTTCCTTTTCCCTCTGCGCTTTGCCTACAACTACTCGGCGCTGGCGCATTATTTGATAGGAGGGATTTTCTTTTATCTTTATTGCCGAAGAATCCGCTTTGAGCGAATACCCGCCTTGTGGGCCACGCTTGTTTTTCTCTTTGGCTCGAGCCAGGGGGGGTTTTTCTACAACGTCACCTCTCAGCGGGTGCTGATTTGGTTTCCGCTCGCTCTGATTTTGGTGCACCGGCTGGTTGAGCGGATGAAGTTGGTCGACGCCTTAAGTCTCGGAGTGGTCTTTGCCGTGGCGTCGGTGGCGGGTTACCAACAATATGCGGTCTATTCGATGGCGTTCTCGGGCTTCTATTTTCTGGGACTCTGGGGGATGGAAGGAAAAAGGGCTTTTTCAGCGGAAAGGCTCCGGGGAGCCGGGCTTTTCCTCCTCGCTCTTCTATTCTCTTTTCTTGTGGCCCTTCCGCAATGGGCCCCTTTCCTTGAATTGGCCAAATTTTCGGCGCGTGAAGGACTGACGGAAGAATTTGCTTATTTAGGCTCGATGCCGCCGGTGGGTCCGCTCACCCTGTTTTTCCCAAGCTGGCAGGGGATTCTCCGGACCGAACTTTATGTCGGGATTCTCGGCCTTTTTTTCGTTTTCTTTGCTTTGGCAGGACCGAGAAGCCGGGAGACGAACCTGCATCTCGGGCTCGCGCTCCTCTCGCTCCTTTTGGCCTGGGGAATGTTCAGCCCCCTTTACGTGGGCCTCGTGAAGCTGACAAAGTTTTATGGATTCCGGACGCCGGTCAAATTCCTCTTTTTCACTTCGGTTTCGCTGGCGGTCGTCTCTGGCTGGGGCTTCCAGCAGCTTCTCTCCCTTTCTCACCCACAGGTGCTGGAACGCGTGCGGATAACTTGCTCCTTTTTTTCCGCTCTGCTCGGTCTCCTTACCTTCTTAATGCTGGCGGGCTCCTTTGCACTCCGCTTTTGGCGGGCCTCATTCATGGGGTTTTTTGAAATGCTCCTAAGGAAGTATGTGGTCGGGAGACCGTACCGGCCTCACACGCTTGAAGTCTATCTCGAGAAGCTCAGCTCCTTCTACGAACAGGTGTTACGAAATGTGAACCCGCTTAATCCCAGGCTCCTCGTGACGCTCCTCATGTTCCTCGCTGCGGTGGGGGGCGTTTACTTCCTTCAGCGGCAAAAGCGCGCCTTCAAGCTGCGTGTTCTCTGGGTTCTTTTAGGTATTCTCTTTCTCGACCTTTATCTCTACGGCAACCGGAATATCCGGGGAGACTATGAAAACTTCTCATTCGTTCACCGGCCATCCGAGATTACCGAGTCCTTAAAAGGCGACCGGTCGCGGTTTCGTCATTATCTCCTGAGCCCAAACCGGCCGTGGGAACTTGTAACCCTCGCGAGTAACTCGAATATCCTGGACGGGGAGGAGAGCATCGGGGTTTATTCTCCCCTGGCGTTCCGAGAATACAAAAAACGTCTGGAGGGTCTCGGCGCCGTGGATGATTCACTGGGATTCAAGAGGCCGGGTGTCTCCGAGACCTTGGCGAATCTCGACTTGCTCCGTTTTCTCAACGTTAAATACGTCCTTTCCACGGAAGAGATTGGAGATTCGGCGTTGGAAGAAATCCTCCGGGAGGAAAATTTGGTCCTCTACCAGCTGAAGGGGGTGTGGCCCCGATTCCTCTTCGTCCCCGAGGGGGACTTCGACGTGGGAGACTTTGAAGCCACCCTCGAGAAGGTGAAACCCTTGAGGGTCCGTCAACTCGACTACGACCAAGGCCGTTTCGAGCTGGTGGCGAGAATTCCCGGGCCGGGCTATCTTTTGGCGAGTGAGCTGAATTATCCGGGATGGAAGGCGAGAGTGGACGGGAGAGAAACAAAAATTGCGAGTTTCGTCAGGCTCTTTAAGGCGGTCGAGGTCAAGCGAGGAGAGCGCCACATCGAAGTTTTTTATGAACCGACCTTTCGTGCGGTCTCTCTCACGGCCTCTTTCGTTTCCTTGTTGATTTACTTTTTTCTCTTAGTGCGGCGTGCCAGAGAAAGGGGCCGGGGCCGGCTGAGATGAAAATGACCTTTCCGGCTTTTATTTTCATTCTTTGGAATTCAGTCATTCTCTTCCTCTATTTTCTCTGGAATATTCTTCCTCCGTTGCGAGGATTAATCCCCTGATGCTCACCGAGCTTCTTGCCTTTCTCGCGCCGGTGGCACTCCTCCTCTCATCGTTGGGGTGGGGAGGGGGCCTCCTCCGTCTCATGAGATTCTCCGGGAATGGAGCGGCGGAAAATTTCCTTTTCACGAGTCTCATGGGACTGGGTGCGGTGGGCTGCCTCCTTTTCTTTTTTGGTTCGGCCGGACTTTTTTATTCCGGTCTGCTTTGGGGTATTTTGGTCATCGGACTTTTTCTTGCGGCCTCTTATCCGAGGGAAGGGGTTTCGTGGAAGGGCCTTTTAGGGGCCTTTCGGCCGCTCGGCTTCTTCTCCCGGGTGTTTTTAGCCTTAGGTGCCCTGACGGTGCTCCTTACGCTCGTGAGGGTGAATGTGCCGGCGGTCACGGCCGACGAAGTTTCCTACCACCTCCACCTGCCGAAGATTTTCCTTTTGAAACAGGCCGTCTTCTACTGGCCCTTCCACGTGAATTCGGCCTTTCCCCTCCTGACCGAGCTTCTCTACTCGTATGGGGTCTCTCTCTCGAGCGACTTTGCCACGAAAGGAGTTCACTTTCTCTTCGGAATCCTGTCGAGCCTTGCCGTTTATGCCTTGGCGAGAGAGATGACCCCGGGAATCCCGGCGGGGTGGGCCGCGGCCTTGTTTTTGAGCGTCCCCGTGGTCAGTCATCAAATGGGCCTCGCCAATAACGACCTCGCGCTCACTGCCTATCTCGCTTCTGGCTACGTGGCGATTTTTAAGTGGGAGAAGGAGAGAAAGAAAGAGGAGTGGCTCGTTTTTGCCGGAGTGCTTTCCGGGTTTGCAATGGGGGTGAAGTATTTAGCCCTTTTCGGGGCGGCGGTCCAAACCCTTTTAATCCTCGCCATTTGTCTGGTGGAAAAGGAGCCGGCTCGGAAAATCGTGAAATCTCTTTTCGTCTTCGGATTGAGTCTCCTTTTCATCGGCGGCGTCTGGTACCTTCGCTCTTATCTTCATATCGGGAACCCCTTTTATCCCTATCTGACCTCGTTTTTCGGAGGAGAGGGGCTCGAGAATCCGCTCGAGCTGGGAGGGAAGGGGTTTGGAAAGGATTTGCCGGCGCTTGCTCTTCTTCCTTGGAATGCCACCTTTTATCCGGAGGCCTTTGGGGGGACGAGCAATCAGTGGGGGCCAATCTTTTTGGCCTTTCTTCCTTGGGTTTTCTGGGTGAAGCTCAAAGGAAAGGGGTGGAAATATCTTCTTGGGATTCTCAGTTTGACCTCCCTCCTTTGGTTTTACACGAAGCAGAACCTGAGATTTCTCCTTCCCGCCTTACCCTTTTTCTGCATTGCCGCCGCCGCCGTCCTGAATGGTTTATCGGAACGGGGAAAGGAAATGAGGTTTGCGGCCCGTGGGATGTTTCTCACTTTTGTGGGCATTCATCTTGGAATTGCGGCTTTTCATCTGCGGGACGAGGCAAAGGTGGCGTTTGGGATGGAGCGAAGGGGAGATTACCTTTTAAGGCGGGAGCCCAGTTACGAAGCGGCGAAATATTTGAACGAGCGCTTTGGAAACCGGGGTAAGGTTCTGAGTATGGAGCACCGCGCATTTTATTTCGACGGGGAGGCAGTGCGGGAACGGGCTTACCGCCGGCTCTCAAGATACGATCTGGATTTTGCCGGCCGTGAGCGTGAGCTTTATGAAAAGCTGGTTTCAGAAGGGTTCACCCACCTTCTCATTCTGAAGAGTCCGTTTACCGAGCCCGTCCCCTTCATCGACGAATTCATCAGAAAAAGTGGAATCGACCGGAAATGGGAAAACCCCGTTTATCAGTACCGCTTCCGAGATTCGGATTCGGGTGGGGAGAGAAGTTATTCCTTGTACCAGCTTGTCCCCCTCACCCCTAACCCTCTCCCCCCAAAGGGGGAGAGGGGAGTTCCACTTCCACCTGTAGCGCAGGTTTAAACCTGCGCTACAGGTGACGAGGCGGGGGGAGGGGAGGGTGAGGGGGAAAACGGCGCTAATTAACGTAGCCTAAACTTTTCAGTTGCTGAAGCGTCTCAGCGTCCAAATCGTGGAGGTCGGCCCCTTTTTCCTTGAGGGGAGCGCCGCTTGCGACAGGTCTTCCCCAGGACTTAAGGAGCTTTCCTAATTCTGCTTCAACCGGTTCTCCCTGACCGGCGAGGTTGGCCGTCTCGGTGGGGTCGACCGTGAGCCGGTAGAGTTCATAGGCGGGACTTTTTTCTGGGGTGGTGAGGTCCGTGGTCGAAATGAGTTTCCACTCCCGAGTCCGAACGGCCCGCTCGTATTCCTGCACGCCTCCCGCCTCGATATAGACGTGAGGCGGCCGGTCCCAGCGGCCTGGTTCAAGGAGGGGGCGGTGGAGGCTCGCGCCCTGGAACTCTTTTCGGGGAGGGAGGCCGAGAAAATCAAGGAGCGTTGGAAAAATATCGACGAGGGAGACGACTTCTTCGATCTTGCGGGGCTGCTGAATCTGGCGAGGGAAACGGAAGAGGAGCGGGACCCGAGAGCAGTTTTCATAGGCATATTGCCCGTGGTCGAAATAAAACTCATTTTCCGTGAGGCTTTCCCCGTGGTCCGCCGTGAAAATGAGGAGGGTGTTTTCCCGGAGCCCGAGCTGGTCGAGTCGGTTGAGGAAGATTCGGATATGGACG
>CAYJTI010000084.1:0-6196 GCA_964373135.1 uncultured bacterium
ACAAAATTTCCCGCCACTCGGATGGCATTCCGGATCGCCCTCGCGGAGGAAATTCCGTGACTGATAATCACGCGGCCATTCACCCCGAGGAGGGGCGCCCCGCCTGCCTCTTCGTAATTGGTCTCTCGCCGGATCGCGTTGAGAGCCGGTTGACACAACCATGCCCCAAATAATGAGACCGGGCTCTTCTTAATTTCCCGCGAAATCAAGCTCACGGCCGTCTCCAGCATGCTCTCACACATCTTCAAGAGCACGTTTCCCACAAAGCCGTCACAGATGATGCAGTCGACTTTGCCCGTAAAAAAATCACGCCCCTCAATATTTCCCACGAAGTTGAGCGAGGAATCACGTAAAAGTTTGTAGGCCTCCTTCAAGACTTCAGTCCCTTTGGATTCTTCCTCACCAATGTTTAACAGCCCGACCGAGGGGCTCTTTTTATTAAAAATACATCGCGAGTAAATGTCGGCCATGACGGCATATTGGTAGAGTTCTTCGGGACTCGGGTTAATATTCGCACCGACGTCGATCGCAATTGAAATTCCATGAAGGGTTGGGGTACTGATGGCGATCCCCGGCCGACGAATCCCTGGGAGGAGCCCGAGATGGAGGGCGGAGGCGGCCACCGCCGCGCCGGTATTCCCGGCGGTGACAAACGCATCGGCCTTGCCCTGTTTCAAGAGGTCGACCGAAACCATCATGGAGGAATCTTTCTTCCTCCGAATCGCCTGCACAGGAGAATCGCCCATCGCGATGACTTCGGAGGCCGGGCAAAGAACGATCTTTCCCCCGATGACTTTGTGACGGTTGAGCTCCCGCTTTAAAACCTCGGGCGGTCCCACTAGGACAATCTCGATATCGTCAAAATCATTGGCGGCGAGGACCGCCCCGTCGACCACGACACGGGGCGCGTAGTCACCGCCCATTCCGTCGACTGCGATGCGAATCATTCTTTCTTTTTATCCTCGGACTTCACCGTCAGAACCTGACGGCCTCGGTAGTGACCACAGGCGGGACAGACCCGGTGAGAAAAAACAGGGGCGTGACAATTAGGGCAGACGGAAAGCGCCCTCGGTCGCAAGAAATCATTCGCCCGGCGAAGGCGGCTGCGCGTGTTGGAATGTCGCCGTTTTGGGTTGGCCATCTTTATTTTGGACAGGGACAGGGCCCCTCGTTGAGGTCCTTTCCGCAGCAGGGGCATAAGCCCCGGCAATCTTCGCGGCAAAGAAAGCGGATCGGGTGATCCAAGATCAAAATTTCCCGCAAATCGTCCAGGGCGTCCACCTCCTCCTTTCCTTTGATGTCATAAATGAGTTCGAACGGTTCCTCGACCGGCTCCTCAACCCCCTTCAGACAGCGCGCACAGAGATGATTGACTCGGCTGGTCAATTTTCCTCGGAAGGTTAAGGTGTTCAAATATTTTTCGAGAGTCCCGTCTAACACGAGTCTGGCAGAGTAAGACAAATCGACAAATTCGAGATCTAACTTCTTCGGATCATATTCATGATGCACTGCCTTGGGACAACCGTCCCGTAACGTGCTCGTCAGAATCTTCATCTCAGCTTTGGCCGGCTGTTCCCAGCCTTTCTCGCAGCAATTTCGCCACAAAGGGGGGCACGAAGGCTGACACTTTTCCTCCCCGCTCTGCAATCTCCTTGATGAGTTTCGAGGAAAGATAAAAGTGAGTTTCCGAAGGCATAAGAAATACGGTATCGATCTCTTTGGACAGCTCGCGATTTGTCAGCGCCATCTGAAATTCATAATCAAAATCAGAGGTGGCCCGGAGGCCCCGGATGATACTTCTCGCTCCCACTCGCTTCGCGTAGGTGACCGTCAGACCGCCAAAACTCTCCACCCGCACCCCTTTGAGGCGACCCACGGCCCGATTCATCAAGGCCAACCTCTCTTCAACGGAGAAAAGGGGCCGCTTCTCAGGATTCTCCGCCACGACCACAAAAACCTCGTCGAAGAGAAGGAGGGCTCTTCGGATCAGGTCAATATGACCATACGTCACCGGGTCAAACGAGCCTGGGTAGATGGCCCGCCGTTTCCCCTTTGCGCCCGGAGCCAATCCCATTTTCAACCTCCTCCAGACAAAAAAGAAAGGCAAGCTTGCCCGATTTCCTTCACCCGCAAGACCCGGCACCTCTTAAGGGCCTCGGGCAATTTCTCTTGCCTTGAATGGTGCAAAATCAGCTGCGTTTGGGCGGTTACTATAACAGAACCGTCTATCCGCCGCAATATTTTTTTCACAAGTCCTTTATTATAAGGAGGATCCAGAAAGATAAGCTCATAAGATTGGCCCTCTCTTTCGAGCCTTCCAAGGGCTCGGAAAGCGTCCGTTCGAATAACCTCAGCCTTCTCAGTTAGATTAAGCCGGGTTAAATTTTCATGAATGCTTTTGACGCCCCAAGGACCCTTTTCCACAAAGGTTACCCAATCAGCTCCTCGGCTGAGGGCCTCCAGACCGAGGCTCCCGCTTCCCGCAAAGACATCTAATACCTTCGCTCCGTGGACGGACTCCCCCAAGATGTCAAAGATCATTTCCTTCGCTCGGTCTGTCATTGGCCGGGTTTTCCGCGTCTTTGGAAAAACAAGCCGTCTTGAGCGCAGACTCCCGGCAATAATCCTCATTCCCTACATCCCACCGATGCCCCGATACTTTTTCTCCCACGTCGAAAGTTCATTCCGAAGAGCTTCCCACGGGACTGCAGAAAGAAGGGGGTCGTCCTTCAGAATCCCTTGTGCGGCCTGACGCGCCTTCAGCAAAATCTTCTCGTCCCGGTTCAGATCCGCCACTTTGAAGTAAGGGACACCGGACTGCCGAGTCCCCAGAAGTTCTCCCGGTCCACGCAGCCGGAGGTCCTCCTCCGCGATGACAAACCCGTCCGTCGTCTTTGTCAGGACTCGAAGCCTCCGCTTTCCCTCCTCGGTCTTGGGCTCCCCAAAGAGAAAGCACTCTGACTCCTTCGCACCTCGCCCGACTCTCCCCCGCAACTGATGCAACTGGGAAAGTCCGAATCGTTCCGCATTCTCAATGACCATGATGGCGGCATTGGGATGATCCACTCCCACTTCAATGACCGAGGTGGCGACCAAGATCTGAATTTTCCCGCTGCGAAAATCGCCCATCATTCCTTCCCGTTCTTCCCGTGAAAGACGACCGTGAGCCAACCCAAGTTTCAATCCCCGGAACTCCTTGCTCTTGAGACGCTGATATTCCTCCTCGGCCGCATAAAGGTCGGCGCGCTCCGTTTCTTCGATCATCGGAAAGACAAGGTAAGCTTGATCTCCCCCCATGACTCGCTCCCGGATGTGCCTTAAAACCTCCGGTTGCTTTTCCCTTGTAATCCAATAAGTTTTCACGGGCGATCTTTCGAGAGGGAGTTCCCGGATGCTTGAGATCTCAAGATCCCCATAGAGCGTCAGCGCCAACGTCCTGGGAATGGGGGTCGCGGTCATCACGAGCAGATGGGGACGTTGGGCGCCGGTGAGGAAATGGCTTCTCTGCTCCACCCCAAACTTGTGCTGCTCATCAATCACGGCGAGCGCAAGGGACCGGAAGCGCACGTCCTCCTGCAAAAGGGCGTGGGTCCCGACGACAATCATCGGTTTGCCGGACTCAAGATCCCTCAAAATGGCCGACCGTTTTTCCGGGGCCGTACTGGACGTCAGGAGCTCCGTCGTCACTCCGAGGGGCCCCAGAAAACACCTTAACGTCAAAGCATGTTGTTCCGCAAGAATTTCCGTCGGGATTAACAGAGCGCTTTGGTGTCCCGCCCGAACGGCCAGATAAAGTGAGAACGCAGCCACCAACGTTTTCCCCGAGCCCACCTCCCCTTGCAACAGGCGGTTCATTGGAAAAGGCTCTGCGCAATCACCGATGATCTCCCGAATCACCTTCTCCTGATCCGCCGTCAGGCTGAAAGGAAGCCCCCGTTTAAAGTCGAGCAAACCTTCTGTTCCGCCCGACAAGCGAAAGGCGGCCTTCTTTTTCCGGGCAAGGCGCATCCGACGAAGCAGGCTGAGTTCAAAAAAGAAAAATTCATCGAAGATGATTCGTTCCCTGGCCTTCTCGAGTTCCGAAAAACTCGAGGGAAAATGCATTTCTCGGACCGAGTCAGGGAGAACAGGGAGCTCCAGCTCTTTTCTGAACTGAGGAGAAAAATATTCCACAATTTCCTTCTCGAGATGGCGGTCGACCACTTCCTTCATAATCGCCCGGAGCGTCCGCTGATGAAGACCTTCGGTCAGGGGATAAATCGGGGTAATCCGCCCCATGTGAAGGGGGCTTTCTTCCTCCGACCCGACGACTTCGTATTCTGGAGAAGAGAGCTGCAGCCGACCTTGATAAGATTCCACACGGCCGTTGACAATGACCTTCATCCCGACCTTGAACTGCTTCTTGAGATAAGACTGATTAAACCAGACGGCGTGAATCATTCCCGTGTCGTCACCGACCACCATTTCAAAGAGGGGCATCTGCTTTAACGGGCGAATCCCCAGCGTCAAAACTTCGCCCCGGAGCGTGGCATTCTCACACGGGGTGATGTCTCCAATCTTTGTGAAATGGGTGCGGTCTTCATAGCGATGCGGGAAGAGAAAGAAAAGGTCGCTGAGCGACTGGACGCCCAGTTTTTCGAGCGCCTCCGCACGACGGGGTCCGACGCCGTGGACATATCGAACCGGGGTTTCGCGGGCCTTCGCAAGCGGAGCCATTGAAGGCTACGCCGTGACTTCGGTCTCCCGAAGATATTTCGCGGCGTCTTCCGGCGGCGTGGGGTTGATGTAGAAGCCGGTTCCCCACTCGAAACCAGCCACTTTTGTCAGCCGGGGGATGATTTCGATGTGCCAGTGGTAGTCCTCGTGGATCGTCTTCCAGTAACCCCGCCGCTCAAACAGATTGGGTCCGGTGTGGAACACGTAGTTGTATTGAGGATGATTCAAGACGAGGTCCAGTTTCTCCATCACGGCCTTCAGGGCACGGGCCATCTCGGTCACGTGGGCCCGGGACTCGTGGAAATTCAATTCATGATGTTTCGGAAGGAGACACATCTCAAAAGGAAACCGGGAGGCAAACGGACAGAAGGCCACAAAATGTTCATTTTCATAAACAATGCGTGTCCTGGCCTCCAGCTCCTGGGCCATCATGTCGCAAAACACGCACCGTTCCCTCTGACGGTAGTAAGTTTCAGCGCCGAGAAGTTCTTCCTTGACCCGTTTCGGCGTCACGGGGGTTGCGATCAGTTGTGAATGAAGATGACTCAGTGACGCTCCTGCCTGAGGGCCTTCATTTTTAAACAGGAGGACGTAACGAAAACGGACGTCCCGGTGAAGGTCCTGGATTCGATCTTGGCAGACCGTCAGGACGTCGCGGATTTGCTCCACCGAGAGATCCTCAATCGTCTTTTCGTGTTCGGTGCTCTCAATAATCACCTCGTGAGCGCCGAAGCCGGACATTTGGTCATAGAGCCCCACCCCCTTCTTCGTGAGAGGGAAATCAATCCCCAGAGCGGGGTACTTATTCGGAACCACGCGAACGGTCCAGCCTGGGCCATCTTTATGGCCACCCTGGCGTCGAAGGGCATAAATCTCGGGCGGGGTCATCGCCTCATTCCCCGCACAAAAGGGACAGCTTTCCTTTCCTTTATTCTCCTTAATGTCCGGCGGGAAATCGGTCGGACGTTTCCCCCTGGACGTGGAGATGATGACCCAACGGCCGGTCACCGGGTCTTTGCGAAGTTCCGCCATTCTTTACTTCTCGGCCGCCTTCGCAGCCGGTGCCTCTGCCGGCGGTGCCGTCGGTGCGCTCTTTTCTTCCATGCCCTTCTCTTTTCCCTCGGCTTTGATCTTCTCGAGCACCCTCTGAATTTGTTGAATGTCAACAGGGACCGCCGGCCGCTCGGCCTCAAAAAGAGAGCGGCTGCGCCGTGCCTCAAGGATATCAAGTCCAATACAAGTGAAGAGAAAAAGAATCGCAGCCACGGTGGTGGCCTTGGTGAGGAAATCCGCCGCCCGTGTCCCCAAGAGGCTTTGGACGCTGCTCGAGGCAAAACTCGGACCGGTAAGGCCCTGTCCTCGGCCGGCCTGGAGAAGAATCACGGCAATCAGAATAAAACAGATTAAGACGTGCAGAATCACAAGAGCCATGCTCACCGTCAATCCTCCTTGTTATCTCTTCTCCACGCTCGAACCCGTC
>CAYJTI010000085.1:0-6169 GCA_964373135.1 uncultured bacterium
CCTTTTGGCTATTCTTGGTGTGGCGGATGAGGGCGGCCTATCTCCTGCTCTTGGGGCACCACCTGAGACGGGGAAAGACGGAAGGAAAAGTTCCAGCGCCTCGGCGGGCGAGTGAGGTTTTGAGTTTTCTCTATGATGAAAAATCCTTCGAGAAGCTCCGCTCTTTTTTGACGCAGGAATCGACCATGGCCCGAAAGATGGCGGCGACCGCGTTTCTCGTTTACCGGCGTGCGGGCAAAGACCTTGAAGCGGCTCGGCGTCTTGTTGGGGAGCTCATCCGGCTTGAAGCGCTCTCGGAGGGGGGCGAGGAAAAAAAGGACACTCGGAATGAAAAGGAATTTTTAGATCAACTCTTGCTCCGAGCGGCCGAAAAAACGGTTTCTCCGCACCCAGCGGGAGAGAAAGCAGGGGGCGAAAGTTCAGACGAGATTCTTCGGCACGTTCAGAATCTTCTTCAAGATCCGGAACAGGGGATGGCGCTCAAGCGGGAAGCGGCCCGTTATTTGGAGCATTTGGCAAGTCAGGAGACGGCGGGCCGGCTCCTTGAAATTTTGGGGACGACCCAGGATTATTCCCTCCGGCACCTCCTTCTCCGCACGCTGGTTCGGATCCGAGACCGCAATCCGGAAATTAACTGGAACCGGTCTCTGATTAAAAAGGAGATTTTTCACGAAGCCGAACTTTACCGTCGGATTCAAAAACTTTGCTACTTCTATTCGGAGTCAGTTCGAGGGAAGAAGGAGGAATTCTTGGAGGTGGCCCTCAGCGCCATCTCCGAAGAGAGTCTGGACCGGCTCTTTCGGTCCTTTGGTCTTTTTTCCCCCAATGAGGGAATTCAAATTATTTACGAACGGCTTTTAGAACACGGCGATCCGGAAGACCCCGTCCGGGCCCACGCGATTGATCTCCTTCAAAATCTTCTGGGACCGGAATTTTCCGGAATGGTTCAAGAGCTTTTTGATGCGGCGGCGTTTCAACATCCCTCAGAGGAAGAGGCGGTTTCAATTCTGGAAGAAATGATCAGCCTGCCGGACCGCTGGCTCTCTTTGACGGCCCATTTCCTGGTGACGGAGTTGGAGCTTGCGAAGCGATGGCCCCGGCTCATCTCTCCCCCGCTCGTGCGTTCCTTTGAAACGTTAGATTTGTAATTCATCTAAGTTATAGACAAAGAAATTTGACGGGTTACTCAGACTGTGAGAGAGCGATCTTTTTCAGCATTCCTTTTAGGGACGGGTTTCCTTTTCTTCATCGGTTGCGCCTCCACCCCTCCTCTGCTCGATCCAAATTTCTCCCTCTGCCCCAACCTCGCCATTGAATCGAGCCGGAGGTTCCAGGACGTCCTCAAGGCAGAGCCAGGAACAGCGGCTTACGAACGGGCTCGGATTGAGTATCTCCTTGAACGAGTTTCCAAGTCTCCCTATAATTTCATCCGCAACAATAGCCGATACTCTGGAAAGCGGGGGGCGATACACCTAAAGTGGAAGTATTACTTTCGATCGGGCCGGCAAGTGAAAACCGCTGAGGAGTTTATCGACAAGGTGGCCACGGCTTCTAAAAAATCGGGCCGGCCCTACCTCATTGAGCTCCCGGATAAGCGGCGTCCCCCCTTACGTTCCCTCCTCCTGAACGAACTCAAGCGACTGGATCTGGAGCTGGAGGAGCGGCGAAAAGAGGCGCAAGAGAAGGCGGCCGAGGCCGCTTCTCAGGCGAGCCCGTGAAGCGTTCGAAAATCATCTGGGGCGTTCCCTTTCTCCTTTTTCTTTTCGCATTCCCCCTTCCGGCCCAGGAAATCTCTTATGACCGTTATGCCCCCATTGGACCCGAGGGAGAGCCGATGGAGGCGGCTTCCCCCACGGCCGAGGCGCTGAAGGCGGGGGCGAGTCACTTTCTCGTTTATCCCTTCGAATTGCTTCGTTGGCCGATTGACCAGACCCTGCTCTTTGTCGAAGAGTATCACCTGGATGACAAAGTCGATTGGATTTACGACCAAATGAAAAGTCATGGTGTCACCCCAAAGATCCGTTCTCTTTTCGGGGGCGATAGCTTGGGCGGCGGGGTCAAGATCGAATTCGTGAAGGTGGCCGGTTTCCAAGAGAGGCTCCCCAATTTCGCCGTCGATGGGTCAACCCTTTGGACCCTTGATTTGATTACCGATTACAAGCTCAAGATCGTGCAGGACCGGATTGCCGGAGCCGGGCTCCGCACGGAAGGAATCGTTCGATATGAGAACCGAGGGGAGGAAAATTTTTATGGGATTGGTCCCAATACGAGTTTGGGAGACGGGACTTCGTATCGGATGGAACGGAGCACATTCGAAGGGGCATTGGGCTACTCCTTCTGGACAAATTGGGATCTTCGGACCAAGTTTTCGTTTGAAAATGTCAATATTACGAATGGAGAGGACGGCGGCCGGGGAATCATCGATGAAATTTTTGTCACGGGCCGCCGCCAGTCGATTCCGGGGCTCGGGGGCGACCAACTTTTAAGTGTCGGAATCGATCTCGAACATGACCACCGGGACAGCCGTGAGCTCCCCTCCCAAGGGGGCTATCAGCGCCTGGGTGTGACTTATTCGAAAGGAATGGACAGCACCTCCGGATATTTTACCTACCGGGCCGAGGCCGCCCATTTTTTCCAGGTTTTTTCCGACCGGCAGGCGATTGCGCTGCGGGGATTGGTCGAGCATCACGACGAGGCCGGCAATCGAGAGGTTCCCTTTTTCGGGATGTCCCGGCTTGGCGGTTATGGGATCTCGCCCCGAATTGGTGACACACACCGGGGCTTTAAGCGGGACCGGTTTTATGATGAAAGCCTTCTCCTCGCCAATTTGGAATACCGCTGGACGGTCTATAACTACCGGGATTGGCGGGTTGATGCGGTCCTTTTTTGGGATTTCGGGCAGGTTTTTGGGGAGTGGAGCGATTTTCAATTTGACGATTTTCGCTCTTCCTTTGGAGGCGGGTTCCGGGTGAGCGTCGAGGGAGAGATGCTTTTGACGGTTGAGATGGGGAAAAGCGGCGATGGATGGGAGCTTTATGTTAAAACGCAGACACCTTTTTAGTTTCCTAGTGCTCGTGTTCCTGGGGCTGGTCGAGGCGGGACCGGTCTATGCCGAAAAGACGGTTTCCGGCTACGGGAAGCAGGAGTCAGGACTTTACCGGGACGTCTTTGACCAGGCAGTTTATTACGAAGGGACCGAGGCCCTTCACCTGGAAAGATTTTATCGAAGCCTCTTCGGACTGAGAGAACGGGCGCGAAATGTCAATGCCTTTGACGAAGTCCCCGATTCCACCTTTTTTGTGAACCGCCACGGGCGGGAGGCGATGTCCGTCGAAGCGCTCCAAAAGGGACCGGCGGTCACAACGGGGCCGGATTCAGGCGCCCCCTGGAGGATTACCAAAGGGAAGTTTGAGGGGATGACCCCCGGATTTTTTATTCGAGACGCAAAGGGAGACCGATACCTTCTCAAATTCGATCCCCTGGATAATCTTGAAATGGCGACCGGCGCCGAGGTGGCGGCAAGCCGGTTTATGCACGCGATGGGCTACTTCGTGCCTCAATACACGATCGCCGAGTTTAAGCGGGAGCAGCTTGCGATTGAGCCGGGCGCACGAGTTTATGATGAAAGTGGATTTCAGAAAGAGTTAACGCCGGAGCGGCTCGAAGAATTTCTTCTTTTCGTTCCAGAGACCGACCGCGGGAGTTATCGTGCTTCGGCGAGCCGGATCTTAGAGGGTGAAATCTTGGGACCGATGAAATTCCAGGGGCGCCGGAGAAACGATCCGGACGACCCCTATCGTCACGAGGACCGCCGGGAGATCCGGGCCCTTCGGGTCTTCTCCTCCTGGCTCAATAACACCGACTTGCGGGAGAGTAACAGCCTCGATGTCGTCCAGGCGAGGGACGGTGAAAAGAAGATTTGGCACTATTTGATTGACTTTGGGTCCTCGTTTGGAGCTGCAGCAGAGGGGCCGAAGGCCCCGATGATTGGGCATGTTTACCTGCTTGATTACGGAGATATCGTGAAAGGGATTTTGAGTCTCGGATTTTGGGAGAAACCGTGGCAGAAGCGCTGGCGGGAGGCGGGCGAGGAGGCGGGGCGTCCCAGCGTCGGCTATTTTGACAACCGGAATTTTAAGCCCGGACGATTTAAGAATCAGCTTCCTCATTACGGCTTTAAAGATTTGACACGGGCCGACGGCTTCTGGGCGGCCAAGATCCTCATGCGGTTCAGCGATGAGGAGATCCGGCAGGTTGTCGAGACGGGAGAGTTCTCGGACAAAGAGGCCGAGAAGGAACTTGTTCAGACCCTGATAGAGAGAAGGGATCTCATCGGCAAGTTTTGGTTTAAAGTGGCGAATCCCCTGGATGACTTTCGGCTCTTTCAGGAAGACGGCGGGGGTTACCGGCTCCAATTTGAGGATCTGGGGGTTCGGCACGGATTGGCTCCCGCGGAAGGGACTCGATATCAGTTCGAGGTGATTGCAAGAAAGGGAAACCGGGCCATCCGGGTTGCCCAAAAAGAAATTTCTGAGCGAGATTTTGAAGTTGAATCCGAATGGCTTCGCAACGATCCCGCCCTTGACCTTTTGATTCGGAGCCGCCGGCCGGAAGAAAAAATTTGGAGTCCTTTTGTCCTCATCCAAATCCGGACTGAGGGCGGCACCTCACGCCTCGCCCGTATCCTTCACCAGGACTGATATTCTAAGGGACGGATGACTGTTCTGGACCGAATCGGCAAGACCCCACCTTTACGTCTAAAAAGGGTTCTCCCTCCGGGGACTCCGGATTCCGTCGAGGTCTATGCCAAGGCCGAGTGGTTTAATCCCGGCGGGTCCGTCAAGGACCGAGCGGCGTGGCAGATGATTCGGGATGGGGAGACTGAGGGGAGATTCAAACCGGGGATGACGCTCATTGACTCCACATCGGGAAACACCGGGATTGCTTATGCCTGGCTCGGTGCGTCAAAACGTTTTCCCGTCGAGCTTGTGATTCCCCGCAATGTCAGTGAGGAGCGGAAGAAAATCATCACCGCCTTCGGCGCGAAGATTATTTATTCCGACCCCCTGTTGGGTTCGGACGGGGCTCGGGAGCTGGTGAAAAATTTAGTGGATAAGGAACCAAAAAAGTATTTTTTCCCCGACCAATACGGCAATCCCTCAAACTGGAAAGCGCATTACCTCACGACCGGGCCTGAGATTTGGGCCGATACAAAAGGAAAAGTGACCCACCTCGTGGCGGGGATGGGAACGAGCGGGACCGTGGTCGGGACGAGCCGTCTCCTCAAGGAAAAGAATCCGAGAGTGTTTACCCTTGCCATCCAGCCGGAGCCCTTTCACGGGCTTGAAGGGATGAAGCATATGGAGTCGGCCATCCCCGTTCCGATTTACGATCCGAGGCAGCACGACCAAAAACTGACGGTTGAGACCGAACCGGCTTACGAGCTGACCCGCCGGCTCGCTCGAGAGGAAGGGATTCTGGTGGGCCAAAGCTCGGGTGCGGCCCTGCTCGGCGTTTTTGAACTTCTCAAGAAGGTGCGTGAAGGGGTGATTGTGGTGGTCTTCCCGGACGGCGGCGATAAATACCTCAGCACACGCGTTTGGGATTGAGGAGATGCCGATTTCGATTCCCGCTGAGTTTCTCAGGAAGATTCGGGAACAGGCAGAGAAGGACTATCCCAGGGAAACTTGTGGAATCCTGATTGGCCGGAAGGACCGTCCAGACGAGATCTCGGGAATCTATCCCTGCCGGAACGTTCAGGACGATTACCACGCTGAGGACCCGGTCAATTTTGCTCGGACTTCTGCCGCCGCCTACTTTATGGACCCCCGGGATCTCCTGCGGGTTCACAAAGAAGCCCGCCAGAAGGGGTGCGAAGTGCGGGTGATTTATCATTCACACGTCAATGCGGGGGCTTATTTCTCCGAGGAGGACCAACGGATGGCCCTCTCGGAAGGGGAACCGGCCTATCCCGGAGTTTGTTATTTGGTGATTTCGGTGAGAGAGGGAAAGGCCGAGGAGGCTTCTATTTTTTCTTGGGATCCGAAGGCAAAGACTTTTCTCAAAGAGGCCTTGGGAATAAAATAAAGATGGAAGAAACAGAGGCCGCTGCCGAAAAGTATAAGCAGGGAGAAAATGGACCGATGAAAATCAGTAAGGGATTTTTCTT
>CAYJTI010000086.1:0-6151 GCA_964373135.1 uncultured bacterium
GCACTCGGTCTTGGCTTTGCCGGCCCAGCGGCCTGAGCGCTCGTCATCCCCGGCTTGAATCGGGCGCGTGCAGGGCCAGCAGCCGATGGAAAGATACCCCTTATCATAAAGGGGGTGCTTCGGGATGTCGTGCTCTTTCAAATACCACCAAATTTCCCGGGACGTGAGGTTCGCCAGGGGACTCACCTTATAGAGCGTGTAACCCCCCGAAGTTCCCGCTTCCCCCTTTTGATACTTTTCAATCATCCGAATCGACTTCCGGAGGTCGGTCTGCTGGCGCCGAATCCCGCTCATCCAGGCGTTGAAATCCTTGAGCGCCAAATCGAGCGGCTCCACCTTATTAATCTGGCAGCAGAGGTCGGGATTCCTCTCATAAGGAACCCCTTCATACTGCGCCACCACTTCTGCTTTCTTTTTCGGCTCCGCCTTGAGGTCCAAAATGTTTTTGAGTCCAAAAAGCCTGACCAGCGTCTCCTTGTATTCAAGCGTCTCCGGAAAATGGTAGCCCGTTTCAAGAAAAAGGACCGGGATTTCCGGATTCACCCGGCTCACAAGGTGGAGAAGGACCCCTGATTCCGGTCCAAAGGAGGAGGTCATCGCAATCCGCCCGGAAAATTCCCCAAGCGCCCAGGCGATAATCTCCTCCGGCCTTTTCCTCTCAAACTCCTGATTCAATTTTTCGAGGTCCAATTCGTGTGCCATTAACACTTCACAAGAGCTCCTTAAACTCGGCATCCCTCAACCCCGCGTCCCGAATGATTCCCTTTAGGGTGTAAGGGGTAACGCGGGGGTGCTGGGGGATTGTAATGTGATGAATACCGTCGGACATCCCGGTATGTTTTCCTGTTTGATGACTCTGAAACCAGTCTTCGAGAAGGCCCGGACGACCCGGTCAGAAGAAAGGTCGGTGAATAACATTAAACGCTGATTTCGACTTCGTAAAGCTTGCCCTTCTCTTCCTCTGAGATCATCTGAAGGTAGGTTACAATAGCGTCCTTGATATTTTCCAAAGCCTCTTCCAGGGTGTCTCCCTGGCTATGACACCCGGGAAGGAGAGGAGAGCGGACATCGAATCCATACTCGCTTTGGTGCACAACCACTGGGTATTTCATCGCTCACTTGTTCTCCTGGTTGTTAATTGTAGCATATCCCTCACTTCCTAAGCGCTGCCCTCATCGCCCGAACCACCTCATCCCCCAATTCCACGCCGTCGCCGAGGTAGCCGAGCTCGACACCGGGTTTGTTGTCGCCATGAAAATCGCTCCCGCCGGTCGCGAAGAGATTAAAGCGCGCTGCGATTCGTTTGTAAAGTGAAGCCTCCTCCCGGCTCTGACAGCTGTTGTAAACCTCAATCCCTTGGAGCCCTTCGTCCACAAGGCGCCCCACCTTTTCGGTGAGCGCCTCCTCATCGAGCCGCATCTGCTTCGGGTGCGCCGCGACCGCAATCCCGCCCGCCTCACGGATTTTCTGAATCGCTTCGCGGGACGCAAGCCGCCGCTTGTCCACATAAGCCGGCTCGCCCTTCGCAAGGTATTTTCCAAACGCCTCGTCGATTGATTTCACCACACCCTTTTTCATAAGCACCCGGGCGAAATGCGGCCGCCCAATCTGCTTTCCGCCCGACTCGGCCGCCACTTCCTCCAAGGTGATTTCGATTCCCATCTCATTTAACCTTTTGATAATCTCGGGGTTCCGCTCCCGGCGCGCCCTTTGAATCTCGTCAAACGCGCGCTTGAGGCCCGGATGATTTCGGTCGAGAAAATAGCCCAGGATGTGAAGCGTCCCCGGCTCAAACTGGCAGCTCACCTCGACCCCCGGCACCAGCTCAATCCCGATCCTCCCCGCCTCGTCCGCGCACTCCTCGTAACTTGACATCGTGTCATGGTCGGTTACCGAAATCGAGCCGAGCCCCTTCTCCTTCGCCCCGCGCACAAGCTCCCGGGGCGCATAGGTCCCGTCCGAGTGCGTCGTATGCATATGAAAATCAATTTTTTTCATGGTCTCCGAACGTCATCCTGAGACCCGCCTCTGGCGGGCCGAAGGACCTCGGTTAAATAACCCAATTCCTCCAACTTTCGAACTACCTTTTCCGCGGACTGCTCGGGCGTCTCCTTATCCGTCTCGCAGACCACCTCGGGACGAAGCGGCTCCTCGTAGGGGTCGTCGACACCGGTGAAGCCCGTAATCTCGCCGGCCCGCGCCTTCTTGAAAAGTCCCTTCACATCGCGCTTCTCACACTCCCCGATGGGGCATTTGGCGTAAACCTCCACAAAATTTCCAATGAGGCGGCGGACGTAATCGCGCACCTCCCGGTAAGGGGAGATGGCGGCTGCAATCGCAATCACATCGTTCCTCGCAAGGAGGTGACAAACAAAGCCGATTCGCTTGATATTCGTGTCCCGGTCTTCCTTGGAGAAGCCGAGCCCTTTACTCAGGTTCGTCCGGACCACATCCCCGTCCAAAAGCTCCACTTTGAGCCCTGCCTGCCGAAACCCGCGCTCTAGGACCCTTGCAATGGTCGACTTACCGGAGCTGGGAAGCCCCGTAAACCAGATTGTAACACCTTTCTGCTTCATGAAACCTTCTTGGCGTACCGGTTCTGCCAGAACCGGTACGCGAGAACCGGTACCGGTGACTCTTTCACAACCTCTTGAAAATAATAGGGTTGAATAATACTCCTGAGACCGCCGGCTGTCAAGTTTGACAGCCGCCCCTTTTTGGGGTATCTTTTACCGTCAAATCTCGAGGGGGCTAATCCAGAACTGAAGCAGCCGAATTCAGATATGAGATTCTTTAAGATGTATCAAAAGTCATTAGCGTTGACGATTGGGGTATGCTTTTTCGCCTCCCTCCTCACCCCTTCGCCCGTTGTCTTTGCCCAAGCCGAAGCAATTCCAATTTCATTCATCCCGCTCGGAATTCCTCCTGAGCTTGCCTCGATTGAAGAGGCCTTCATCCCGGATAAAAATGAAACCTCGCTCCGCCCTGTCATCCATATCCAAAGCGTCCACGCCCACGCCGAAACTCAGAAAAAGATCTATGGCCTCCTCAAGTTTCTCGACGCCAAATACGGGATTGATTCTCTCTTTCTTGAAGGGGCGGGCGAAAAGCTGAATCCGGATTATTTCCGATTTTTCGAGGACAACCGCTTAAACGTCCGAGTCGCCCAGAAGCTCGTTGAAAAGGGCGAGCTCACCGGCGCCGAACTTTTCCTGGTTGAGGCGGAACGTGACATTCCGGCCTACGGTCTTGAGGATCCTGACCTTTACCGAGCCAATCTGACAGCCTTCCAAACCGTGATGCGCGAGCGCCCCCTTACGACGCGCTTCACGAAGGACCTCCGGAATGTCACGGACCGTCTTGAAACGCTTCTCCTGAAGAAGGAGGCCCGAAAGCTCCTCCACACGAAGGAGGCCTTTGACGCGGGCGGGCTCCAGCTCCTCTCTTATGCCTTTGAGCTTGAGCGGGCGGCCCGGGCCATTCTCGGCCTCGACCTCCGCTACTTCGAAAACCAGCTCGATTGGCCTCAAACCATGCGCCTCCTCCGGCTCCAAGCGCTTGAGTCCGAACTCGACCCCGAAAAGATCCAGTCCGACCGCGAAATCTTGATGTCCGATCTCAGGCAGCTCGGTGTCAATCAAGACCTCATTCACTCCTTTGAAAACCTTTCCTTCTCTCCCTATCAATCGGGAATGGTCTTTGACCCCGGCTTCAATAAAAATGACCTCCCCCGATACCTCGCCGAGCGCCTGGTCGAGGCGACGCTTGAGAAAGGTTTTACCTTTGAACGTTATCCCTATTTCACCCGTTACCTGGAGGCCGCCGTCCTCCAAAGCGAAATTGAGCCGGCAAGGCTTTTCGAAGAGATCGAGCGGCTCTTCCAGCGGTTAATCGAAAAGGTCTCGGATGCGCCGGAGGACACAAAGCTCGTCGGCCTGATTCATAAGGAAAGCCTCTACGAAAGACTCTTTGACCTTGAGCTGACGCCAAAAGATTACGCCCGCGTTGAAGTTGAAAATCAGACCCAGCGGCCGCTTGTCCGCTTTCTCCTCGACCTCGAATCGCTTCACGAGCGAACGCCCCTCGGCCAGAAAAAAATCGTGCCGGAAAATATCAGCGTCCTCGAATCCCTTTTCAACGAAGCGAACCGCTTTTACTTCCTTGCCAAACAGCGCGAAGAGACGATGGTGGAGCGAATTCTTTCCGCCCCCTCACCCCTCCCCTCTCCCCTTCCGGGGGAAAGGGCTCGGGTGAGGGGAGTCACTATCCTCATCACGGGCGGCTTCCACACCGAGGGCCTTTCGCGCCAGTTCCGGAAAAAAGAAATCCCCTACACGATTCTGACCCCCCGCATCACGGAAAAAGTCTCCTCCGATGATTACATCGCGGCCCTCCTTGGGGAGAAGAAGACCGCCTTCGATACCGCTTACCTTGAGCCGGCCATTCATGCGATCTCAAGAGCAATCCGTGAAAGAATGGTCGACCCAAGCATTTCCGAGGCTGAAATCAAGATGCTCCTGGAGGAATTTTTCAGGACAGCGGCCGAGGCAGAGATTTCGGCCGAGCTCGCGGTCAGGTTTTTCAATGAGAGCCCTTACGCGAGAGACCGGGCGGTTCGCCTCGTCTGGGAAGAAGATAAAAGCGGGGTGCGGATTTGGGACGGCTTTGGCGACGGCCGCTTTGTCGGAAATAAGAAGGGAGACATTGTCATCCCCGTCACCACCTTAGTCCGCGAAATTCCGGTTTTTGGCCTTTATTCGAAAACGGCGCCGGCACAGTCAAGGCCTGCGGCGCAAGCTCTCAAAGCCCTTGAGAAAAGTCCTCAGGCCCTCGGCCTCCCCTCTCCGCTCCGCTCCGAACTCCGCGCTACGGGAGCGGTGAAGGAGAGCGATGAGCGGTATAGTTTCAAAGTTGGTAGCGGTTCACGTAGGTTTTCCATTACCCCTGATGAATGGAAACATATTTTTGACACTTACAAGCTTCAGTTGACCAAAAGCAACTTAAAGCTTCTCCTCGCTCCGGAGCGGTTTAAACAGATTGTAGAGTCTGCTATTACTCGGGACATCCTATTCAGTCTTGGTAACAAAGCTACGGGTACCCCAAAAAGCCTTTTGGACACGTATAAGGGTCAAGAGAACAAAAGGGGAGCCTTTGTTGTGACCGCTTACATTAACGAGTACGACCAGAAAGAACTTTCTGTAACGACAGTATCCCTCATCTACGATTCCGAAGGCGTTCTCCAGTGGGCCGTCTTGGAAGGATTGAACAGGATTCCATACCGGGTTAACGTCTGGTCTGCCAGAAACGATTGGCTCGGGCCGGTACAAGCAGGAAAAGAGCCTCTAAAAAAGGAAGAGGCGGCCCAGATTCTTGTCAATATTACGACTGTTAGTGAAAACTCGGGAAAGCAGGTTTTATTCCTTCGCGACGGCCGGTATCGCGTTGGGGAAGACACTCCTGTAACGCATTCCGACGAACGAATGCTCGATGCGGTCAAACTCCTTTTCGGAAAGATTGACCCGGCAATCGTAGCCATCCTCATCACCACAGAGGGCCAAGACAGGGATGTGTTACTAAAAGCCCTCGTGCGTATCATCGACCCTCCCACAGAGGGTATCGAAACGAAGCGGCCTGACAAAGCCGGCTATGCAGTTACGAAACGAGTTCTTCTTCAAAACTTAAATCCGGAATCGCAAGGCGGTAGGCTGATTAAATTTCTGAGAGAAACCGAGGTATTCAAGAGCGAAATCCAAACACGCGGTCAAGCGGAAATCCTTGAAATCGGACCAGGATATTTGGAAGTCAATCCTTTTCGCGAGGTAATCTTTACAAAGAAAGCCTTAGAGGAGCTGGTCAAAAAAGCGGGGGATGCGAATCTTCGGCCGCAGATTGCGGGAAGTATCGGGAAGCTTTTCGGAGAGCCTGTCATTTCGTCGGAATCTCATAAGACAGGGGAGTTGAACGGTCTCTCAAGCTTGAAAATCGATAGAGCCAATCGGATTTTCTTTTTTACTTCTGAGGGTGTGGTCTATGTGATTGATATCCAAAAACACAAGAATGAGACCACATTCGAAAGGCACGAGGATCTTGTCAAATGGGCTTATGAAGTAAAAAACGAGACATATCAAAAAAAACTTAGAGATCGTTCTCA
>CAYJTI010000087.1:0-6149 GCA_964373135.1 uncultured bacterium
GAAGGGGGGCCAATTCCACTCCTTTTATGAAATTTTTCTCCTGCCGACGGTGCGTCAAAGAAAACGCCAGGCCTCTCAGGAGATTCTGGGAGCTCTCGAGGCGCTTCGATATTCCGGCTTTCGGGAATGGAAGGAGGAGGATTGGAGCCGGTTTTACGAAAGGATCATGAAGTATTACGCCCAGGGCTTCAAGGTAATGAGCCGGGAACTTTTTGATTATTTTGTGAAGAACGAATTCAATGAACAGGCCCTGAACGAGTTCAGCCGCGATGTTCAGCAGGCATTGAAGGATCTGGCCTGGGGAAATTTTTACGGATTTTCTGATAACGTCAAGAAGCGGTATGGATTAACTACGATGGGAGAGATTTCCCTCCTTGCCGAATTTATCCCCATCACCTATCTGGCAGGGAGAGATTTCGTCTCGATTTACGAACGGATCCACCTCGCGCTCAAGGGGAGGGGGGAGGCGTGGAAGGAGGAAGTGGATGAGACATTCCGGGTTCAATATGCCCTGAGGGGTTCGGAAGGTTACATGGTCTACAAGCCTCCACCGGACAAGCCAGAGATTTTGAAGAAGCGCGCCCGAATCCACCAGCGCCTTCCCATTTACCTCAACCGCCCGCGCGTTTTGCTGCCAGAGATCGTGGGTTATCTGGGCGGTCCGCGATATAGTGAAATTTCAGACGTGGTGAGAAAGCAGGCGGTGATTCAGTTCATTTTGTCGAGCGAGGCACCGGACCTTTTGAAACAGCTGACCTTTACGGCCCGAACCGATCAGGAGACCTTTGACTGGGTGGCCCGCTGGGTTTCCTTCCTGCAGGATACGTGGCGGGTGGACTATGCCCCGCGACTCCGCGAGATGATCCGCAACAGCGTGGTCGCGCTCGATGGGCCGTCGATGAACGATTTGATTAACGAAATCGGCCTCCAGAACTTCCAGTTCGTTCGCCTCGAAAAGCCGAAGTATCTCCTTCCCACGGCCTCGCAGCTTTCGAAACTCCTTTTGCGCACGGATCTCTCTCAAGAGGCGAAGATGGAACGTTTGGCCGCTGAGTTTCAAAGCAAGCTCGCGAATGTCACCGTGACTCAGCTCCGGAATTCGGAGTTCATGGTGAAGTTTTTCAACGAGGTCAAGGCAAAAGGGGCAAGCGACCTTCGCGAGTTTCCCGGAGACGAGACCAAGGCCTTGATTGAAGATGCGCTGCGGCTCGGGCTTCGGAAGGTTCTCGATTCGATTGGAGAGAAATCCGATGCGGATCGCTTGAAACTGATCGTCGCCGATCGGATCGGAACCCAATGGGTCAACCTCTTTTCGGAGGAGGTTCGGGATCTTCGGGAGGAACTTGGACACTACCAGCGTTACGAACGGGAGTCCGAGGACGAATTTCGGGTCGGGTTCTTCGATGACCTTCTTCATTTGATGAGCTTCATGATGACGGGCGTCTGCACTTGGTTGGAGCGGGACCGGCAGGTCGAAGACAAGCGTTATCACTTTGGAAAGATCGCGGTCAAGGATGCGAGGGGACGCGTGCTTGGCGTGAGCCAGGTCCAGCTCACGCGGGCCGGGATCGTTGGATTTCCAACGAAGGTCTCTCCAAAAGGGTGGTCTGTCCTGACCCTCCCGGGGATTAACCTTTATGAAGGTGAAATCGGAATGAGCAAGGAAAATGCGGTCCTTGCGATTCTCGAAGCCGCCCAGCGGAAAGCCGAGTCAGCCGGGATGCAGGGAGCGGTCATTCCAATTCAAGAGAGTCTTCATACCAACCACCCGGCGCAGGAGGGAGAGGTGATTAAAAAATTAATCCGCCGGGGCTGGCTCCGGCCGGTCCGGCTTTCAGAGCCGGTCGTCCTGACGGTCGGGGGAGGGACGGTGCCGGCCTATTCTTATGACCGTGTCTACTTGGTTCAGATCCCGAAGGAGAACTGGGTCCTCGAACTCCCCGGCACTCAAGCCCGGCCCGTGAGCCCGGATGAGATTGCGGAGCGGCTGGCAAAGAAGGAAGCGGAGGCCTTGATTGCGTCCGACTTTATCGAAATCCAAAAGAGCGCGGGCGAGACCGAGGCCTTCCTTGAATCATTCCGTAACTTAGTCGAGCAGAACCTGGAGGCCATGCCCCGGAGGGCGGTTCGCCTCGTGAAACGGTTTGCTGAGGAATTAAATCTCAGTGTCCGCGTGATCTTGGAGCCCGAGATGCCGGCGTCCGTAGTAACGAAGAGCAACGTTCAGGCAGTCCTCCGGCTCGGGAGGGACATTCTCTATGCCCCCGGAAAATTGGAACCGATTCTTTTCAAGATCAAACTCGCCGAACTCCTGACCGCCGTGATTCTTGACGATTACACTTCCCTTAAGGAAGCGGCGGCGCTTGAGGAAAATTCGTTCTTCAAGATTGCCTTGATTCAAGGCCTCTTTCTCTACCTCAGCCGTTACGAGCTTTATCATTACTTGATTCATAAATACAATTGGATGCCCGGGTCAGGAAATTTCCTCCACGAGAAACCGGCCGAAGAGCGTGAAGCAAAGCTGGAAGAATATCGCCTCTCCCTTCAGAAGGCCACCGAGGGAATCAAGCTGATTTCGCAGTGGAATCTTTTCCTGAACGTGATGGATGACGCCGACCCCGGATTTTTGGTCACGAACTATCTGGAAATTCTCCTCCGGGAAGAGGGCCTGACCGACAACGACCTGAGCAGCCTCATGCTTCATATTCGAGACGTTTCCCTGGAGGGGAGGGTCAGCCTGGCGTCCCTGAGGGAGGGGTTTAAGGAATTTATCCTGGGGCGTGATGTGACGCTCAATCTCCGGGGCCAATTAAAGCCGATTGAGGAATTTACCCATTTTAATCGGACCCCGGAGTTTCGCGAAATCGCCGCCCTCCTTGCCTCCACGACGGAACAGAACGTTTTCTACGCCCATCTGAAAACAGTCCTGGCCATCCTTCTCCCCCCCGAGCGGGCGAGCGAAGAAACAAATCGGCTCTTCAACGAGAACCTCTTCGGCGAGCGAGACCGCCTGAAAGCGCTTCAACAGGCCTTGAAAGAAATTTTCATCCGGAATTTCGGAGGGAGAGCTTACACAGCCTTCGAGAGGCATCTGACAGGAACACGCGGTCTCGAGAATATTCCCTACTACCGGTATTTCGGGAAAGGGCTGGGAGTGGGAGGGGACCCAGACGAATACGAGCAGTTTGAATATGTGCGTTCTGGCAAAGGCGATTATGCCCTCGTCTACCAGGATTGGACGCCGGAGTCCGACACGGAAGAAGGGGGGGTCGCCGAAGAAGGCGCGGCTCCCGAAGGGCTGCCCGATGACTGGGTGCGGGAGTTATTCAAAATTTCCAAACGCTCGGAGCTTCGCGTCGAAAGAATCTCTCCGAATCATCCTCAATACGCCGAAATTTTCGGACCCAAGGAAAAACCAGAGGAGCCGGTGGAAGCGCTCTTTGCCTTCGCCGATCATCTCAATGCACTCAAGGAAGGCGTCACCGTCACGCTCACCATTCTTCCACGAACCGAAGAGGAGGAGGCGGCGTGGAAGAAGACGAATTCAGAATTTAAGCTCGGGCTGGAACCCCTTGTCACCCTGGGGACTCTTCGGGATCATCTCGAAGGGAATCCTCCCGAGGTCCGCAAGATTACCCTGCAGGGAAACCTCCTTCAGATTCCCTTGGAGGAAAAGCTTACGATTCGGGACGCCGGTTCTTTCAAAGAAGTTTCTAAAGTTTCTTTGGTCATTCCTGAAATTCAAGAAAAGAAAGTGTGGCTCCCAGACCTCCAGGACGCCTTGGAGAGAGTCCAAAAAGGACGGAGGCCGCATCCGAAGGATGTCCAAGCCTTCCGCAATCTGGTTGACCGGCTTCTTCGGGAGGATATTTTTGTCTGGAAAGACCTGCCGATTTTTCCGCTCGGTCTTCCGGACGAATCCTCCAGGAAGAAATTCACCACTTTTCTCATTCAGGATTTGGGAATGGCCCCAGCCGTGGCTGACCGGGTGATTTCAGAGGCGGGGCTCCTGGGCGAAGAAAAGAGGGCGAAAGAAAGGGAGGCCCTTGAGGCGCATCAAAGACTCGTCCAGCAAGTCGTGGCCGCTCTCCAGACCGAAGTCAACTCGTCGAAGGCGGCGCTTAAGGAGGCCCTTCAGCGGATTCGGACGGAATTCAAAGAGTTATCCGGAAGGGCCGTCCGCGAGCTTGAAAAAATTGGCGAGGAGATCGAGAGATTAGACGTTTTGCGAATCGTTGAGCCTTTGAGCGTGCGAGAAAATGGGCGCGAGAGGCTCGAGGCATCGGCTGCAAAGGCTATCCGGCGGAGTGTGGCTGGGATCCTAGACCAGCTAAAGCAGGTGGAGGAAGGGGAGAAGGAGAGAATCCGAGCGGCGGAACCGGTTCCCTGGCCGGCGCCTGAGGAAATCGTTCATCACCTTGAATCGGAACTCGCGTTAGGAAAAGATCCAGAGGTCCCTTCGGCCGAAGTCGTGCTCTTCTTGGATGGGCTGCCCCGCTATCATTTCGGACCGGGTTCCTTGGGTAATCCGTTTCAGGTTTCGCCGAGTGGAGTTTTGGTGAGGGAGGAAGCCAGTCCCATCTATCGCGTGGGGGAAGAGGGTGGCTATGAACGTGTTTCTTCAGAATCGGCTCCTTCTTCCCCATCGGATTTGGGGAGGAAGATATTCGATCTTTTCAACCGCGCCCGTAGTTCGGGGCTCCGGCCGATAGATTACGTCGATAGGCATCCGGAAGGGAAGGATCCTCGGTTTTTCGAAGAAGCAATCGACGCAACAGCGGAGGGAATCTCTGAGGCCGATCGCTTGTCTATTTTTGCCGGTTACGTGAGTGAGTTTAAGTCCCTCGATCCCTCACTCGCTCGAGAGAGACCCGATCCCGAAAGTCCCTACGAAATCACCTCTCAATACCCCCTCGTGGTCGATCTCACAAAAGATTTTGTCTACCTTCGGATCGGTGAGGCGATCTATTTTCGAATTCCGCGCCGCGAGCCAAAGCGGGTCAGCGCCATCTTACCCCACTCCAAAATTTTGGGGGACCGAAAGCACGAGTGGATCGATCTCAGAGAGGAAGCAGCCAAATCCGGCGTTTCTTTCCAATCCTCTGTGGAACTTCAATATTACAACTACATGGCTCGCTTCCTTCTCGTCCTTCTCCTTCGAAATCGAGGGATGGATCTCCCGCTGGATGCCAAGGCGCTTGAAGCCGCCCTGCCGGGTGATTTCTCTCCTTACGAGAACCGGGGACCTTGGCTCAGTCCGACGGGAGCCCGCCTCTTTGAAAAAGTCTGGCGTCCCCTCCTGTCGGCGTTTGACGAACTGAACCTCAAGGAGAGCGCCGTTCTAGCTTATGAGCTTCGAAGAATGTATCGTTTCTCTTCACCCGGTGTGAAGGAAAGAATCCGCAGGCTCTACCTTGAGGACTACGTGCCGCGTCTCAATGAGTTTCGACACGTGTGGGGTCAACGGAGTCGCAATCATCCGGATGATGGTCGGGCGTATGCCCGCCTTTTTATGGTCCTGGTTTTTATGCCAGAGCGAATCCCTGAAGACAGGTGGGCGATGGGGGGCTCGGAGTGGGCGAGGCCTCTTGTGGAAACGCAGCTTGTCGTCGGGCTCTCTCACTATTTTCAGATCGGGCAAAGGTGGAATGAGGAATATGAAGCATTCCATTCGAGGAAGGGTGGGGAGATGGCCGCTTTCATCGCTCGAGGACAAGAGTATTTCGCGGGTCAGAGTTCAGAATCATTCGAGACCTTTATCGGGAACCTGCACGAATGTCTGGTGCTCCTCCGCATGAAGCCGCACATGGTCCCGGTTCATTACGATCGCCTGCTTGACGATTTCCTCAGGCATTACGAAGGCCAAAATCAGAGGAAGATTCAGATGGCTTTTCTGATTCGTTATTACGGAAATTACGGCCAGCTCCTGAAGGAGGTCAAGGAGCGGATCCATGCGTGGGAAGAAAATAGTGCGCTCGTGAAGGAGGACCTGGCCCTTGAGAATGCCTTTGCCTTCCTCCGCTTTTTCGAATCCGTCGCCGGCCGCTCCGAGGCCCGCAGGACCCCGTCATTTCGTAAAGAAATGGTAAAAGAAATGGTGACAGTCACGAATGGCGCTTCCTTAAGCAGAGAATCTCCCTCTCCCCTTT
>CAYJTI010000088.1:0-6074 GCA_964373135.1 uncultured bacterium
CTTTCGCTTTGGCATAGGGGCTAATATTCTATCGGCAAAAAGGGCTTAACAAAAACCCCTTCTTATTCAATAATTTGCCCGGAACCGGTTTTGGCCCCCTCACCCTCCCCTCTCCCCCTTCTTGGGGAGAGGGAAAGAGCCCAGGGAGTTTCCCCCTCTCCCTTTGGGAGAGGGATGGGGTGAGGGGGAAACCAGAGATGAATTTAGGAAACGCTGTATCAGAACCGGTGCCGAGAGAGGAGGAGCGTATGGGTGAGTTTGTCAAAGTGGCGAAAAAGGTTGAAATCCCGGCCGACACCGGGAAATACCTGCAGATAAAGGGAAAGGAGATTGCCGTCTTTAATGTGGGCGGAAAGATCTATGCGATTGACCACGTCTGCGCCCACCAAGGCGGGCCGCTCGGCGAGGGAGGCCTCGACGGGAACATCGTCACCTGCCCCTGGCACGGCTGGCAGTACGACGTCACAACCGGCGTCTGCGCCTTCAACCCCTCCATTAAGCAGCAGGTCTTCCAAGTGAAGGAAGAAGGGGAGGACGTCCTTGTCGAAATCTGACCAGACAAGGGAACAGGCTGCGGAGGCCAAGGCGCGAGAGCAGCCTGTCCCTTTTTCTTCTGACTGGCCGAGAAGAATTGTCTGCCTCACCGCTGAGACCACGGAGATTATCTTCGCCCTCGGCGCAGGAGACCGTATCGTCGGTGTCTCCGGCTACACCGTCCGGCCGCCCGAGGCCCGCCTCAAGGAAAAGGTTTCTGCTTTTACTTCGGCCCGAATGGAGAAAATCCGGGCTCTCGAGCCGGACCTCATTTTCGCGTTTTCAGATTTGCAGAAGGACATCGTCCGGGACCTCACGGCCGAAGGTTACAACGTCTTTGTGACGAACCAGCGGAGCCTTGAGGAGATTGGAGACGTGATTCTTGCCACGGGCCGGCTCCTCGGCCTTCCGGAAAAAGCGGAAGAACTTTGCCGGAGCTTTTCGGGAGAGCTCGGCCGGCTTGGGGAGAGGGCGAAACAATTTCCGAGGCGCCTTCGGGTCTATTTTGAGGAGTGGGACGACCCGTTGATTTCCGGCATCCGGTGGGTGGGAGAATTGATTCGGAGACTCGGAGGGGAGGATATTTTTGAGGAGCTCGAATCGGGAAAGGTCGCCCGCCATCGCCGGGTGGAATCCGAAGAAGTGATTCGCCGGAATCCCGAAGTCATCCTGGCCTCCTGGTGCGGGAAAAAAGTTCAGGCCGGGAAGATCCGCTCCCGGCCCGGCTGGGACAAAATCGAAGCGGTCAAGCGTAATCAGATTTACGAAATCAAGTCCGCAGACATCCTCCAGCCCGGCCTTTCCCTCCTTCACGGCGCCCGTCAAATCTTTAAGATTTTTCAGGAAATTTACGCCAAATCACTTCTCCCCGCTTAAGCAAAAAGCAAAAAGGGGACAGGTCACTGAACGGTTGGAGCGTGGTGACCTGTCCCCTTTTTTGCAGAGAAGCGGGCATAGGTTCCACAATGATAATTCTTGCTATAAGGAGTTAGAAAAGGAATTTCAAAAACCTTGCGTATCCCGATACCTGTGTTATCTTTAACATCATCAAACAACCCCAGAAAACAATAAAAAGATGACCCATTTTTTTGAATTAAAACCCTTGAACCGGATTGTGTCCCTCAGTGTATTAATCTGCTTTCTTGGCTCCTCCGCTTTGACTCCTGCGGTTGCTTCAGCCAAACCTGCTGACCCCGATACCGGCAGTGCTCCTCATCGACAGTTTTTAGGTGACTTGACCAAGATTCAGATCCCTGAAGAACTTGGAAAGGTGGAGGAAGCCTTTAGCGGCACAGGCGAAAAACAAGTGGTTCTCATTCAAGACGCCCACTCCATTCCCGAGGCCCAGAGAAGTATCCAGAAGGTGATCGATTACTTTCAAAAGGAATACGGGTTTCGCCTCGTGGCCTTAGAAGGCGCCTCGGGCCCGCTCGACCCCGAGATCTTCAAAAGTTTCCCCGATCCCGAAACACTTCAAAAAATATTTCAAGAATATTTCGATCGGGGAGAGCTCACCGGAGGAAACGCCGCCGCCCTCTTTAACGAAAAGAAAGCCCTTTACCACGGGGTTGAAGATTGGGCGCTCTACGAAGAGGGGCTCGGCCTTTACCTTGAGGCGATGCGCCGCGAGCCGGAAATTCTCGAGACACTCAAAGTCTGGAAAGAAAACCTGGGCCAGCGGAAGGCCAAAACTTATTCGAAGGAGCTTTTGGAAATTGACCGTCTCCTGGGGGATTTCTACGAAGATCATGCCAACCTTGACCCAGTGCTGACACGGCTCGCCTCTGTTCAGGAGCCCGCCCCGGGGACGGAGCTTTCGCTCCTCCTGGGTGAGATCCGGAAGAATCCTCGCCGGGAAGGCGCCATTCAGCTTGAAGTAAAAAATTTGGCCCATCAAATCAAGGCTTTTCTAAAGTCCCGAGAAACAACAACGGAGGGAAAGGCGAAACTCAAGGCCTTCAACGAAAAGTATCAGGAATTTCAAACTTCAAGACTGGGCCCGGAGGCGTTTGTCCTGTTTTTGAAAGAGCTGACAGAAGAGCTTCACCTCTCTTTTAAAGTTTCCCCGAGGCTTGGCGGGCTTCTGGTGAATCAAAAGAGGATTCAGGAGATTGAAGGGACCCGGCTCTCCCGTGATCTCCTTCAATATGCGGAAGCGGTGAAGGGATCCCTGATGAAGACCCCCGAGGAACGGGCGCTCAATAAAGAATCCGATCGGTATCAGCTCTTAAGCCGCCTGGCAAAGCTTGAGTTGACTTACGAGGAGTGGAATGAGCTTTCCCGGTCATTGCGAGGTTCCGTCTTTGGGCGGGACCGCAGCCATCTCGGCCTTGGGATTGCTCCGCCCGTCCCGCCCACGGAATGGGCGGGACTCGCAATGAATGAGGTCGTTCCCCATCTCGCCTTCTACGAAAATTCTGAGAAGCGTGACCAGGCGTTTTTTAAACATCTCACTCAACTGATGGAAGAGAAAAAATCCGAGCAGGCGGTTTTTGTGGCCGGAGGTTTCCACACGGAGCGGCTCATTCGCCGGTTCAAAGAGGAAGGGATCTCCTTTCTTTTGGTGCGCCCTAAAATTCCCTCGATTCCTGAGACGAGTTTTTACCGGAATCAGATGCAGGGGGAGGTCTCGTGGAAGAATTATTTTAAAGTTGAAAATGGAAGAGTCAATTTCTACAAAGCGTTTGTCCGGGGAACCCGTGACCAGCTCCTCGAAAGTTACAAGTCGAAAGTTGAAAGTTTAAAGTTCCCGCGAAGCGCAAAGGGTGCTGTCCCCTTTGCTGGTTCAACTTTCAACTTTGAACTTTCAACTCGCAACTTCCTTTTAAAGGCCTGGCGGGATCAGATTATCCGGGACCTGGCCCGGCAGGACCGGATCCAAGACGCCGGACAATATACTTCCTTGATTGACGAAGCCGCCGCCGGCCTGACCGGAGCTTCACTTCCCATTCAGGATGAAAGACTGAGCGAATGGCTCGCCAATGTCGACCGCTTTGTCCGAGGCCTCCGTGACCTTCAATCCCGCGGCCCATTGACCCGGCAAAATGTCCTCAAACTCCTTCAGCCTTCGGCGATACCGGCAGCAGCTCCTTCCGCAGCCTTTAGCCCTTTCGATTCCGGCCGCCCAGGATCTGTTGGCATTGTCACCGACGGCGCCTCTTTGCTGCCTTCCGGTTATTCCGTAAGTCCCGCTGCGTTTCGTTTCCGCTCCGAGGCGCGGAGGACAACAGAGTTTGCTGTCCGACGGGCCGAGGCAAGGGCAGGCGCCGCCATAAAATTTGATCCCCAGAAGGCACACTTTGAGTGGGTCAGCTCTCAAACCTTTCCTGAAGACTTCCATGGCTTTATTAAGGCTGCCTCTCAATGGCTAAAATCCGGCAGAGATGACGAGGTGAAAAGCGTTCAAGTTCCTTCTCACGGATATGCGATGACCGTCTCTTTCAAAGACGGAGATAACATAGAGTTGCAACGCATCGCAGCGAACGGATTTGAGATTCAATACACGGAACTGCCTGCGGAGAAAGAGAAACCCCTTGAGGTGAAACTGATTTTTACGTTCCGACATTATGATAACCGCGACTATGGCCGTGAGGATGATCTCGTGACCGTGGGGGACGAAGGAGGTGTTTTAGGTCCCGAAGTTCTGATCAATCAGATATTTGCTTATGATCATGGAGACGTCGACAAGACGAGAGGCGCACTGACTGATGCCGTAATCCCCTCTGAGGGACACCAGATCCTTCATTCGCTCCAAATTCAGGAAGGGATCCTCTACTTGACTTTTGACCTGAGCCAAGTGGCAGCGACGGACCAGAAGATTGATTTTTTCGAATCGCTCGAGGAGTTTCGGAAGCGGTTAAGGAAGTTGGGATTACAATTTGACCGAATCCAGTTTCGGCTCCTTCCTCAGGAACGAGTTCCTCCGAGGGGTCCCCGTATATCGTCCCTCGACTTTTTCAATGACTTGTCTCATTTGGAGAAGGCGGTTCTTAAGGCGTTATTAAATTTACCGCATAAAAATGTCGCATCGAGTCTTTTGGATGGACTCGACAATTATAATATTGGGATCGTCCGCGAAAATCTGAATCAGATCTTGGGGTTATTTCTCACTGAGGAAGAAAAGTCAATCGGTACATCCCCCATCAGAGATGGGTTCGCAACATATATGAAAGAGGTAATTTCGAGTATCTCGGAAAGGCTTTCACGGGAGAAAGTCAAGGAACTTGAAACGGCTATAGAGACGCTCGGGCAGAAACTGGGAAATGCTTACCAAATATTCCGAGTGGCTCATCATCCGTTGTTGCGGAGCCGAATTTCAGCCATTATTCCGCTTCTTCTCAAGCAATACTCTTCCAAAGACAAAAGTTTTTCAGACCGGCTTTTGAAGGCAGAATTTAAAAAGGAATTAAGACAGGCAGTTGAGTGGGCGACAGATTCTTATCTGAAGAAATGGGGGCATGAGGCCACCGAATTTGAATCAAGTCTCGTCAGGAAGGCAGCGACCGAGACGTGGTCTGAGGAGCTCGAACGTAAGCTGGCGAAATATCTTGCTCAAAAAGTTCAAGCTGAAGAGGTGGTGAGAAGAGGCTGGTTTCAACTTGATCTTGACGCTCTCATTTTCCTTGGCAAGGAAGCGCATCTTCCCATGAAAATGAACGGGGAACGATACCGGGTTTCAATCCGAGTCGGCGATGACCGATTCGAGGATCTCGGCCAGACTGTGATTCATGAGTCTAAGGCCTTTCTTGGAGAAGACCAGCCGGAACTTGTCTATTCCCAGGTCTCAAGACCTTCCCCAGAGAAGCTTCAAGCCCCCAAACCCCGCTCCGAAGCGCGGGAGGAAGGCAGGCTAAAGGAGGGCAAGAAATCCTTCAACACTCAAACCAGAGTGCCGAACAAGCGAACGAAGGGTCCCGGGGTCAAGGGCACGGTGGTTTGGCACAGAGAGGTGAACACGGCTGCCGGGCCTGGTCAAGACGATGTGAGGGCCGGTACGACGCAAGATCCAGCCCGCTTTTTGAAACGCCTTTACAGCATCGTAGCCCGATACATCGATAGGGAGCTTAGACACAAACTAGAGGGTAATTTGCAGTACGCGGGAGGAAGTCTTCTCAGCTTTTTCGCGGGCATCCTCGTTCATAACTTCCAAGCAGGCCTTTATCGCATCCGTAATATTCTCTCGGACCTCTTCAAGAGTTTCGCCTTGACTCACACACCCCGGTATGGCGGGACATTCGGCGACATAACCGGAAACTTCGCCCTTTCTGATCAAAACCGCATATCTCATCTTTTTTTTCTCCTGACAAAGGTTATCGGCAATCTTGCCGAAAGTCAAGTCCGCTCCCGCTCCGAAGCACGGGCAGACGGACGAAAATTCTCCCGCGCCGAGGTGCGGGGTGGAACAGCGGGGGACTCGGAAGCGGAAAGCCTCGCCAGGGAATCCCAAAAAGCTCAGCAGGAAATCATCGAGTTTGTGCGGCAAGGCAGCTTTGAAGACCCCGAGAAAGCTCCCTTTCGAGAAGAATCTTTTGAGGTCACAA
>CAYJTI010000089.1:0-6028 GCA_964373135.1 uncultured bacterium
TACTCACAATGATACCGTTTAACAGCCTCTTGTCAACCTAAACCTAAAATCTCTCTCTCTGTAACTGCCCAGGGGCTCAAGAAGCTCCCTTTCATTCCGGAATCTTCTCCCGAATCCTTTTGACCAAAGCGGGTTCGTGGTGGCGAGGCGGTCGTCTTGCGGCATTCTCGGATGAGCGTTCCGCCAGCGGCTGGTTCAAGACGTTCCCGCACCTTTAAAAACGCTGTTGATTCTCTGAAGGGCGGAATCAAGGCTGAAATGCTTCCGCTCAGCCAGGGTCAGGATGTCAAACAGTTCTTCACTGATTCGTCCGCGCATATCCTTGATTTCAGCATCATCCCTCCCCAGATTCACGCGGTATTTGGCGAGCCGGGTATCCGCAGCGTCCTCGGCGAGTTTCTTCTGAAAAAGTTTGAGAACGGCCGAATCGATGAGCTTCGCATCTTTTCGCAGGATAAAGTCGAGATCGTAAAAATCACGCGGCGCAATCGCTTTGCGGGTGGCGGCCGCACGCAGTTTCTCGGCCATAAGCTCTTGGAGAGAAAAGCAGTTCACCTCGCCCCCGTCAAAAAGCGATTCGCCGGTAAAGGGATGCAGAAAACCGTGCTGGACCCTTTTTCTCTCGGGCTTCCGCAGCGGATTAAACCGCAAGCCGACCTCAAATTTGATTCTCCCCTCAACCGGACGCAGCAGGGAGGGGTAAGTAAAATACCACACATACTGCTTGGATTCATTTCTGCCGGGCGCTTCACTCTCGTCAATTTTCATTCCGAGCTGTCCGCCAAATTTGACTATTTTGTCTTTAACAGGGCGGATGCATTGACGCCGGATCCCGCGTGTCACCGTATCCGCGGGAAGCTGCATGCTGAAATCGAGATCTTCACTTAAACGGTAATAGGAAAAATAAACCTTGTTTAAACAAGTCCCGCCTTTAAAAATGAGTTTGTCCGACAGCTCGGCCGTTCGGGACAGAATTAAGGTTAGGTAATAATCCTTCTCGATAAGCAAAGCGGGAAAACCAAGCCTTTTCCTGACTTGATCGATCAGATCCAGAAATTTATCCTTATCCTGATGAAGCATCGATAATGACTCTCCACTTTTTATTGAGCATGCCCCGGCGGGACTTCCCAAAAGAACTGATTGCAGACCCGCTCACTGTTTTCGCAAGGGGCCTCAACAAAGACTCCTTGACCGCCAATCCCTCCAGCAGGATGCCGACCCGCTTACGCAATGTCACACTGGGGAACCTGCATGCGTAATCAATGACTTTTCTAACATCACAATCGCCCTTTTTGACGACGCGTTGAAATATATCAACGGCCTGCAAAATGCCGCCGACCGGCTTATTGAAATACAAAAGATCGATCAAGGTCCTTTCCTTGTCGCTCACGAAGACTTGTGTGCCTTTCACTTCGATTTGTCTGCGTCCATACAGTCTTTCCTTCGATATTTTCAGAAATTTAAAAGAAATGCCTCCTATGGTCTTCTCTTTGGCAAAAGAAGTGTTCAATACATAAACGGTTTGAAACATCTGCTCGCTAAACCCGTAATAATTAAACATGGTTGAATAACCCACATAATAATTATTCCTGGGACAATACAAAGGGGGTATGAGAAGCTCATCAATGCCCCGCCCCAAAGGGCCTGCATCCAGCGGAGAAAAAAAGTAGACGCCGCGTTTAACCGGAGAGAGTATGTTTTTCCTCTTCAGCCGGGAAACGATTTTTGCCCGCTCAACGGGTGAAAATTTAAAAAGCCGGTCAAGCTCAAGGCCCGTCACAAGCGTTTTTTTTTCATATGAGAGCCGTGCAATGACCTCGGTCTCAAGCGGCCCCAGCCTGCCTAGTGTAGTTTTATTATCCATAATTACCCTCTAAAGGGATATTGGGATATTTATATTACATAGCAAGAATACCATGCATCTGAGTTTTGTCAATAAGAAGAGTCCGAGGCAATTTCCAACCGCCCGCAATGACCCTTTGGCCCCCGCAGCCTGCCTGCCAAAGGGGGGTGTTTTTAGGCGCAACACAATCAGAGCCGGCCGGTCGTCTCGTTAATCCTTCTCACCGCCTCCGGGAGAGGCCCTTTCAGAAACGTTTCGAGGGAGAGCGGCAGGACGAGGCGCCAGTTCGTGTCATTGTCAACGCCGGGAAAATTGATGCGAAAATTCCAGGAATCGACCTCGATCGACTCCTCCAGCCAGAGCCAATCCGTGAGGAGCTGAATGCTGAAGATGGAGGCGGCTTCGCTGATCCGTTCAATCGCTCTCTTGGCAATTTGAGAGAAGTCCCGTTCCTTTGAATCCACCTGCAAAAATTTCAGAAATTTTGCCTTCTCGCCATAGGAACTCTGATGGGCGGCGGTCAAAAGTCCCGCTTCGCCCGACGACAAGATGCTCCTCCTTCAGGACGCGAAACAGGG
The DNA here is from genome assembly GCA_964373135.1 of uncultured bacterium. GTDB lineage: Bacteria > Omnitrophota > Omnitrophia > Omnitrophales > JACQLI01 > CAYJTI01. Next base: position 2,422 of record CAYJTI010000089.1, read on the forward strand.
CATAATCCTCCAGCCAATAGGCATTCGCCTTCACAAACGCCTCCAAGGATGCACCGGTTTTTCGAACGCCCCGGAAAATTTTCCCAAGGAGCTCCAGCTTCGCCCGCTTGATGCCGTAATCGACCCGGCTTCCCCCCGCCGGGAATTTTTCCCGGATCGCTTCCAACTCTTTCCGGCAGGGACGGATGTCAACGCCCGCCAAATTTTCAAGCGACAAATACATCGGCTCAAGGGCAAAACTGGACTGGGCATCGTAGGGACGAAAATCAAATCCGGTGTCATTCATGGGGAGGAGCTGAAGGATCGTGAGGCCGGCCGCCTCGCACCAATCGATGAGAAGTTTCAAATCGGGTAGCTCGCCGATCCCTGCGCTTTGACGGGAGTAGATTGAAAAAAGCGGCACGGCCGCCCCCGCCCGCCTTTTGAGTCCAATCCTCCCCCAGTGTCTCCGGGCGGGACCTTTCAGAAAATTCTCATACCCTGACCTCATTTGGAATCTCCTCGTGAGAAATTGTATTCGAGTTCAGAAAGGAGCGCCAGCAGCTTTGAAGCGATTACGCTGATTCACTGGCCGCTTCAGCCGTGGCGTGTTCTTGAATGAGGCCGGCGATGAAGGCCGCCATGCCGGACAGCCGAAGAATGCCCTCCACCGAATTCAAACCCCCCGGGGCCCCGCTCCGGACCAGTAATTCCATAAAGGCTTCATTTCCCGCAAAGGCCTTGAGGCGGGCCACAGCCAGCACCTCTTCTGTCTTCGCATCCCGGTAGAAGAGTCGGCCTTTGAAGGCATTCGCCACTTCTTCGGGGATTTCGCCGCGCTTGACGACCAGCACGATGTGATCGTCTGAGGTCAGGCGCCGGGCCTCGTGAAACCAAGCTTCAATCTTGGCCCTGATCTGGCTTGGAGTTTCCGTGCCTTCCATCAGGAGCGGCCGAATCCCGGATTCGCCTTCGAATGCCCTGAGCGACTCACGGGTTCCGGCAATGCCCACTTGCGGATTGATGCGATTCATCAGCGTGGCGAGGGTTTCAATCCCTTTGAGACCCATTAGAATTTCCTGAATAGCCGACCGAAGCTCCGGACCGACGGCCAGCTCTCCCCGGGCCGCCTTGATGAAAGTGAGGATCACTTCAGAATTTGACTGGCCTTGTTCCCCTCCATATTTGATTTCAAATTCTGCCGTCCTCTGCCAGGCATTCAATTCTGTCTGAAGGCGCGGCATCTCGGGCCCGTCTTTGTAGTGCTGGTGTTCATGAACAAGGAAGGCAGCCAGTCGCCGAGCGGCCTGGTCACTCGAAATGCCCTTGGCAAGGAACCGGTTCCGGTCGATCACCACGATTGGCAGGAAGCCCCGCTTCCATTCCTCTGGGCTTGGATATTTTAAAAAGCCTTGCTGTCCGTTCGTCAGGAGATCTCGATATTCGGAGTGCACGGGATCGACGAACTGAAGGCTTCCCCTAGTCCACAGCTCCCGCGTGAACGCTGCCACCGGGCCCTCGCCGCTTTCCCTGAGAAGCGCCTGGGCTTTATCTAGGACTTCTCCCTCAAAGGAGACGCCACGCTCGACCGCGATCCCCCTTGTCTCGCTCCGCCTCAGCTCGGCCCGTGGCGCCGGTGTCTTTGACTCCGAGGAGGCTGTGGCGGCTTCCGGCAGAAGCTTCCCTTGCGTAATATTCTGCGCAACCCGAGTCACCCACTGGGACTGGGCGAGCCAGAGTTCCGGTTCGAGAGACTCTTGGGGAGTATGTTGGTCATCCACCGCATCCCCAAAGTTCATCCCAAAGAGCTTGTCATTCACTTGAGTCGCAAAGTAGAAGTCACCGCCTCGGTCGACAATCGGTCCACGGGGCCCAATTTCCACCCCCGGCATCAACTTCGGTTTCTCTTCCAGTCCCAGACCCGACCCGGCCTGGTCCAGCATCTCTCCAAACGCTTTAAAAGAACTAGAACCGATTGATTGTCCTGCCTCGTTCTTGGGTAAGAAATACTCAACGTGGAGACCCTCGACGTCATCCCCATAGCCCGCTTTTCCGCCAGCTTGGTAGCGGTGTCCTTTCTTCTTGGAACCGGCCCGGAAATAATCCTTCTGACCGTCGACGCTCAAGAGGAAGGCCGGCCGATCGGTTTTGAGGATGCTATCCCTCAGTTTTTTTTCCACATACGGGAGACCATAGTGATCCTCCTCTCCAGTGGAAGCCACGAGTTTAATTCTTCCGTGCGGCTGGGCTAAAATTTCCTCCAAGGCCCTGAGAATCGCAACCAAGCCCGCTCGGTTGTCACCGCCCAGGGCCGTTCGGGCGCCATCCGTTCGAATCGTCAAATTGTTCATCACTATCGGACGAACCGGGCTTTTCACGGCCTCGTCCACGTCCATATGAAAACTAAAGACAATTTCTGGCTTGTCTTCTTGGCCTGGGGTTGGCTCAAACATCGCCACGAGATTTCCCAATCGATCTTCTTGGTATTTGTTCGGCTCCTTAAGGACTTCGCCCGCCGTCAGTCCCATTTCCCCAAGAATCGCCTTGACCTCGTTCGCTACCTCTCGGTCCTTCACATCCTCTTCAAGTCGGCCCGTGGCTGCAGGTTTCGGGCGGCCAATCTCAAGGAAGGTCCGGAGCCGCCTCAGGTGCCTTCTTTCCTTTTCACGGTCGAAGGCCTGTTTCTTTTCTTGAGCCTTCTTTTCCAGCTGATTCAATAACCACTCCATCCGCTCGTCCGTCATCCGCCGATTCTCAACCTCGTTCGCCCTCCAAAGCTCAATCTCACCCTTTTGGACCTTGCCGTCCACGATTTGACCCCAAACCCGTCGAGGGTCGGCCGCTTCAAAAATCTCTTTAAGCTGGCCCTCAAAGGAATCGTAAGAGATATCCTGCATCACATAAAGGAGGCTGAGGACCAAGTTGAGCTTATCTTTGACAGACTTCGGAATTTCCTTAGCCTCGGGAGACATCAAATTAAGAAGGCGCATCTCAATCGCTTTAAAGTGCTTCAAGAGTTCCTCCACCGACTTCACCTGGCCGGGCCTTTCGGGATCCTTCGCCCGGTAATAAACGTCCTCGTCCTCAAAAAGATGCTCCAGGGCTTCCCGGATCTCCCGAACGAGCTGGGCTTCAAGAGAGCCCTCGACATTGTGGGCAGCGAAGAGAGTTTCTTTCAGGCTCCTTACCCGGAGTTCGGCTCTCCCTTCACGGGCGACGGAGGAGAGAGAATCCTTGAGTTGTTCAAGCCGGAACGAGTGAGTGATCAAACGATCAAACTCGGCCTTCCAAGCCCCGCTTCCTGTATAATCGTAAGAAACCTGGAGGCTGAAGATGAGATCCATCATTTCTGTTAGCTTCTGGTATCGCTCCTGAACTTCGGGCCGGCTCGGATCAAATCCAAATTGCTCGGCGTAACCTCGGAGCCCGTCCACGACTCGCCTTTGGTAATGGCGGGCGAGTTCCTCAATATCGAGCGAACCCTCTGGCCGGAAGATCCGGCGGTTGGCAAAAGTCTCATTCACATAGGCGCTCACCTCGGAAAGCATACCTTGCTCCCCGATCGCCATCGGATCTCGATCCAAGAGAAGCTGTCCCAGGCCGAGGAACTCATTGAGGTCGTTGAATC
>CAYJTI010000090.1:0-5945 GCA_964373135.1 uncultured bacterium
TTGATGTTTTTGCTTCCTCCTCTCATCGGTTCAGGGCCCACGGCGGGGGTGGCGTGGGTAAGAATAATGGCGTGGCGGGGGTGGAGGCGGGGTTTCATCGGGAGGGGAGGGAGGGAATTGTTTCAATGAAAGACTTGGCCAGAGCGCTTCGGGGTGAGGAAACAAAATCTGCCGGCGCTGCATCCTGTTCAATTTTTCCGCCGGCAAGAAGAAGGATTCGGTCGGCGAGCCGGCAGGCGACGCCAAAGTCGTGCGTCACGAGGACGACCGTCTTTTTCATTCTCGCCTTGATTTGAAGAAATTCTTCAATCAGCTCCTTTCCCGTGAGCGGGTCGAGATGCGCGAAGGGTTCGTCCATGAGAAGAATCGGAGGGTCGAGGAAGAGGGCTCGGGCAATGGCGGCCCGTTGGCGCTGGCCGCCGCTCAGCTCTCTCGGGGGTCTTTGGAGGAGGCCTTCATCTTCCAGGTTGACAAGCCGCAGAAGCTCTCGAAGTCTGGCGCGAATCCGGGTTCCCTCCCAGCGGTCAATCCGGGCCATCAGCGTGACATTCGCTTCAATCGTGAGATGAGGAAAAAGTCCGGCTTCCTGCATCACATGGCCGATTCTTCGCCGGACGTTACCGATTCGCCGGTAGTCGAGCGGTTGGCCGTCGAGTGAAACCCGTCCCTCGCTCGGACGAAGGAGGCCGTTCAGCATCTTGAGGAGGGTGGTTTTCCCGGAGCCGCTTCGGCCGATGACCGTGGCGGTTTGGCCGGCGGGAATCGTGAGGCTCACACCGTTCAGAATGGAGGCGGCGCCATAAACGGCGTGGAGATTTTCAAGCCGGATTTCCATTGGAACCGGCCATCATATCCCAAACCCTTTCCAAAAGCCAGGTACCGGTTCTGCCGAACCGGTTCTCGCGAACCGGTTCTGCCGAACCGGTTCTGCGAGGGACAGTTTTCTTCTCAAAAGTGTCCCCTGGACATGCGGTTCCGATGGCCTTGAATTCGGGTTGGGGCCGTGATAGGATACCGGCCAATTTTTAGCCCTTGCAAATGAAAGGAATCAAGTTCGCCATTGGATTTGCCTTCATCCTTTCGGCCGCTTCCCTGGCCGGAACGTGGTACCTTTACCGGCAGTTAGGGTCTGAACTCGCCGCCCGGGAAGATTTAGAATCCCAACTGGTGCAAATCGAAGAGAGGAGCACTTCTCAGGAATCCCAGGTCAATCAGTATCGCGAGGAAGTGAAACGGTTGAACACGGCTGTTGAAGAAAGCGCCGCCGAGGTTCAGGAGCTTGAGGAGCAGCTGGACGAGGCCGAGAGACGGAATGCGGATCTTGAGGAGAAGGTGAAGGCGCTCGAAGAAGAGAAAATAAATCTCGGGACTCGAGTCGAGTTAGCCGAGGTGGCCGAAGAAGCGGTGGGCGAAGAAGCGGCTAAGCTTCCCTCTCTGCCGGCGGCTCCATTGACACCTAGTCCCATTTCGGCCCCAACGATAACCCCTCCTCCCAAATCAGCGCCTCCGGCAACACAGGGAGTGGTACCCGCACCGAAAGCCGCGACACTGGCACCGAAGCCCGCGGCCCCTGCCGTGAAGCCGGCGACCGCCCCTCCGCCAAAAACCGAGCCCGCCGCCGTCGTGGATAACCGTCCCAAGCAGGTGCTCTCGGTGAACCGGAAATTTAATTTCGCCGTGGTGAATGTGGGTCAGCGCGACAAGTTAAAGGTCGGCGATGTGCTCGTGATTGAACAGAATGGAAAAGTGGCCGGACGAATTCAGGTCGAAAAGCTCTACGAAAATTTCTCAGCCTGCACGATTCTTGAAGAGACAAAACCGTCAGCCATTCAAGAAGGAGATCTTGTGCGCGTTGCATAAGATCTTTCTCTTCGCCCTCGCTCTCCTTTTTTCCTCCTTTCACCCGGCGGTTGTTCTCGCACAAACGGACGCCGAAGACCACCTCCAGACCCTCTTGGCCAAACTCGTTTCAATCGAAGAACAGCTGAGACGGATTGAGACAGACAACCAAAAAATCCGAGCCCGGCAGGAAGATATCATGGTGGAACTGAACCGAATCCGGGTTTGGGTTCGGCGGCAATAACCCTGTGGACGTCATCAGTTTGAAGGGGGGCGGAGCCCTCACGGGAGAGCTCGAGCCGCCGGGCGACAAATCAATTTCTCATCGGGCCGTGATGTTCGGAGCGCTCGCCGGCGGCAAGAGCCGATTCGAAAACTTCCTCGTGGCGGACGATTGCCTCCGCACCCTCCAGGCCTTCCAGGCGCTCGGCGTCCCCATCCACCTGAGCGAACAAGCTCGAACGATTGAGATTGAAGGGAGAGGCCTCGAGGGGCTCGCCCGGCCGTCTGCGATTTTGGACTGCGGAAATTCAGGAACGACCCTCCGCCTCCTCCTCGGCATCCTGGCCGGCCAGCCTTTCGAAGCCCATCTCACCGGCGACGAGTCGCTTTGTTCCCGGCCAATGGCCCGGGTGACCCGCCCCCTCAAAAAAATGGGGGCGCAAATCAAGGGAAAGGAGAATGCGAATTACGCCCCGCTCGCCATCCGGGGCGGCCGGCTGAAAGGGATTGATTTCGAAAATAGCGTGGCAAGCGCCCAAGTCAAATCGGCGATTCTTCTGGCCGGACTTTTTGCCGAAGGGACGACCCGGGTTTTGGAAAGATTCGCTTCCCGCGACCACACCGAACGATTTCTCAAGGCGGCCAACGCCCCTTTTCGGACCGAGGGGAGGTGGCTTTGCGTTGACAAGGCCAAGGAACTTTCCCCGCTTCGAGCGAGCCTTCCGGCTGACTTTTCTGCGGCGGCTTTCTTCATTACGGCGGCAGCCCTCCAAGAGGGCTCCGAAATCCGGATTAAGAATGTCGGCCTGAATCCGACTCGGACGGGCCTCCTTGAACTTCTTAGGCGAATGGGAGCGAAGCTCGAAGAGCGCATCGAAAAGTCCGAACCGGAGCCCCTGGGGGAAATCCGTGTCCGAGGAAGGCGCTTGAAAGGGATTCGGGTCGCGCCGGAAGAGGTCCCCTCCGTTATCGACGAACTCCCTATCCTTATGGCGGCGTGTTCGTTAGCTCAAGGGGAAAGTCTCATTGCCGGGGCCGGGGAGCTCCGGGTGAAGGAGACCGACCGGATTCATTCCATGGCCGAAGGCTTAAACGAGTTGGGAGCCAAAGTGAGGGAGCTTCCGGACGGTTGCCTCATCGAAGGGGTAAAAGCGCTCAAAGGGGGCGTGGTCAAAAGTTTCGGAGACCACCGGACCGCGATGTCGCTCGCCATCGCCAGCCTGAAGAGCGCCGGAGAGGTGGTCATCGAGGGGACCGAGTGCGTCAAGACATCCTATCCTGATTTTTTTCGTGATTTAACCTCGTTACAAAGAGGCTCTGATTTTCAGGGCAGAATCAGGGCAGAATTTAATTGACACTCTTGGGAGTTTCCGATAAACTCACCGCGAAATTATTTAGAGGGTTCCTACCACGCAAGGCAAAGAGGATTCTGCAGAGCATCGATGTTTCTGATTGACCGTCTTCTAGGATTTTTCTCGGGCGACATCGGGATTGACCTCGGCACCGCAAACACCCTGGTCTACGTCAAAGGCCAAGGGGTTGTTTTGTGTGAGCCCTCGGTTGTCGCCATCGACCGCTCCTCCCATCAAATCCTTGCCGTGGGGGAAGAGGCCAAGCGGATGCTCGGCCGCACGCCCGGCAATATCGTGGCGATTCGCCCGATGAAGGACGGTGTCATTGCTGATTTTGATATCACCGAGGCGATGCTCCGTTACTTCATTCGAAAGGTGCACCGCAAGAATCGCCTCGTGAGCCCTCGGGTGGTCATTGCGGTCCCGAGCGGAATCACGGAGGTTGAGAAGCGCGCCGTGAAAGATTCGGCGGAGCGCGCCGGCGCGAGAAGCCCCGTTTACCTCGTGGAAGAGCCGATTGCCGCGGCCATTGGTGTGGGACTCCCGATTCACGAGCCGGCCGGCAATATGGTTATTGACATCGGCGGCGGCACCACCGAAATCGCCGTCATCTCCCTTTCCGGAATTGTCTTTTCAAAATCGATTCGGATTGCGGGCGATGAACTCGACGAGGCCATCATCGCGCACCTCAAGAAGACCTACAACCTGATGATTGGCGAGCGGACGGCCGAGGAAATCAAAATCAAAATCGGCTCCGCCTATCCGATGGAAGAGGAAACCAATATCGAGGTTCGGGGCCGGGACATTTTGGCGGGCCTCCCGAAGACCATTACGGTCACAAGCGAAGAAATCCGGGAAGCCCTCTCCGAGCCCCTTTCCCAGATTTTGGAGGCGATTCGAATTGCCTTAGAGCGGACTCCTCCGGAGCTTTGTTCCGATTTGATTGAACGGGGGCTCATCCTGGCCGGCGGAGGTGCCCTTCTTCGAGGGCTCGACAAGCTCATCAGCGAAGAGACCGGCCTCCCCGTTCACATTGCCGAGGACCCCCTCACCGCCATTGCCCTTGGCACCGGCCGTTACCTGAGCGATTTCCGCCTCCTGAAACGCCTCGCGGTCAATAGTCAAAATTCGAAAGAATACTGAAGGGATTGACCCGGAAATCTTCCGTCTATTTTCTCGCCTTCGCCTTCGTTCCTCTTCTCCTGACTCTTCAAGCCCCTGAGCGCATAGAATTTCTTCATCAAATCAGTCTGACGCTCGTCAAACCCTTTTTGCTCGCCGGCCGCACCCTCTCTTCCAGTATTCAAAAGACGGGTGAAGCGGCCGTCCGACTTCAAAATCTTTATCAAAACCAAATCGGCTTGGAGGGCCGGCTCGAAGAATTGGAACGGCAGATGATTGAGAAGACGGAGCTCGAGCGGGAAAATGAGAGGCTTCGAAAGCTTCTCGAATTCAAGAGGGAGATTCCGCGAAAGGCGATTCCGGCGCAGGTGATTGGCCGCGACCTCGTGCCGTGGCGGCGGACGATTCTCATCGACAAGGGTTTCCGGGACGGGATTGAAAAACGGATGGCGGTGGTGAACGCCGAAGGGCTCGTGGGCCGCGTGGTCGAGGCCGGGCCGGCAAGCGCCCGGGCGATTCTTCTCGTCGATTCGGAATCTCGAGTGGGTGTCCTCTTTCAGGAAAGCCGGGACCTCGGCGTGGCGGAAGGGGACGGGTCGAGCTGGCTTCGCGTCACCCGAATCGACCGCGAGGCGTCGATTCAAGTCGGAGATCTTTTGCTGAGTTCAGGTCTGGGCGGGATTTATCCCAAAGGGATTCCGGTGGGGCGGGTCGAGCTGGTGGGCCATGAAAAGGAAAGCAGGGAGCTTTTTGCCTCGGTCCGCCCGTTTGTCGATTTCTCAAAACTGGAAGAAGTCCTGTGCCTCGCCTTGTCTCGGGCCGGCTCCTGATTCTCGCAGGCGTTCTTCTCGTCCTCCAATACGGACTCACCGCTTTTGGTGCCCTGCTCAACGGCCGGCCGGACCTCCTTTATCTCCTCGTCCTCGATTACGGCCTGTTTGGAACGTTTCAGCGCGTCCCCTTTTTTGCCTTGGGCGTGGGCCTCGTGCGGGACTTTATCGGCGGGCATCTCTTTGGGATTGAAACCGTGTGCCTGGCCGTGACCGGCTTCCTCCTTTACTTTGCGATGTTGAAGCTCGAGCGGGAAAGCCTGGTGGTCCGATACGGCGTCACAGCCCTTTTTGTCCTTCTCACGGAGTCTTTGAGTCTGGCGCTCGGAATTTTTCTGGGGAGCGGAAAAAGTTTAAATTTTTCGTTAATCGGGAGCGTGGTCTTGACGACAATTTACACGACAGCGCTCTCACCCGGATTTTTCTGGCTCACGAACCGCTGGTTTCGTCGAACCCCGGCCCTGAAGCAATATGAACTCTTCTAATACCCTGTTCGACAAATTCGTACCCTGTTTTGGCCCCCTCACCCTCCCCTCTCCCCCTCGGGGGGAGAGGGTTAAGGGTGAGGGGGAAACCGGCC
>CAYJTI010000091.1:0-5823 GCA_964373135.1 uncultured bacterium
GCCTCGCTCGACGTCTTCTTAACGAAGGCCGAATCCGCTCGGCCGTCTCCTGAAGATCATTCACTAATAGCGGCGCGGCCTTCGTCAAATTTCCCTTTTCGAGAAATTTGGAGGCCATCGTAACACCCTGCCTCACCCTTGTCAAGGAAACCCGCCCTCCCGAGGCCCGCCGGCCCCGATAGACGGCCCGCGTTGAAAGTCCTTTGCGGTCAATGAAAAGGAGAAACCAAAGCCGCCGCTTAAAGGGAAGGGGCTGAATCCGGTCGCCCACTCCGGTTCCAATCGCGTGGCGGGCCCGGGAAAGAAAAAAGGGGACATCGGCCCCCAATTTTCTTCCGAGGTTGAGGAGCTCCTTTTGACCCAGTTCGAGGCGGTACAACCGGTTCATTCCAAGAAGGAAAGAGGCGGCGTTACTCGAGCCTCCGCCGAGTCCACCCCCGACCGGAATCCGTTTGGTGAGATGAACCTTGACTCCCCCGTCAAACGGCCGCGCCTTTTTTAAAAGGCGGAAGGCCTCAACGAGAAGATTCGTCCGCTTGGGTACCCGAGGTGAGGAACAGAAAATGCGGATTCCTTCCTCACTTTTCCGAAGCCTGAGTGTGTCTTCGAGTGAAATCCGGTGAAAAAGCGTCGTGAGACGGTGATAACCATCTCTTCGCTTCCCAAGGACCCGGAGAATGAGATTCAGTTTGGCCGGCGATTCGATAACGAGAGAGGGCATGACGTGAGGGGTGAAACGAAGGGGTCGGGGAGCCGGGCTCAACCCGCGCTCCTCGACCCTTCTCCCCTATCTTAGGACCAGGGTTTCTTTTTATGCCGGTGCTTGCGGAGTTTCTTCTTACGCTTGTGCTTATTCATCTTCCGCTTGCGCTGTTTCTTCGGCCAAGGCACGAAAGTTTCCTCCTTTTAAGGAATAACTTTATTTAAAGGATATTCAATAATTCCGGTAGCGCCGGCCTTCTTGAGCTCAGGAATGAGTTCGCGCACAACCGCCTCGTCAATAATCGTCTCGACATCGTACCACCCTTTGTCCGAGAGGCTTGAAATCGTCGGTGTCTTGAGCGCCGGCAAAATTTTGAGCACCTTCTTGAGATCTTTCTCGGCGACGTTCATTTTGAGTCCCACCTTGTCCTGCGCGAGAATGGCGCCCTGCAAAAGGAGGACGAGATTGTCCATCTTCCGGCGCTTCCAGACGTCGGCGTAACTTTTCCGATTGGCGATAAACTGGGTGGTGGAGACAAGGACCGTGTCGATTACCCGCAGGCGGTTGACTCGAAGGCTCGCCCCGGTTTCAGTCGCCTCTACAATCGCGTCGGCGAGTTTCGGGGGTTTCACCTCGGTCGCCCCCCAGGAAAATTCGACCTGGGCTTTGACTCCTTTTTTCCTGAGGTAATCCTGGGTGACCTTCACCAATTCGGTGGCAATCTTTTTTCCGGCGAGGTCCTCCGCCTTTTTGTAGGGCGAATCCTCGTGGACGGCCAGGACCCACCGGACCGGATTTTTGGTCCGTTTGGAATAGGTGAGCTCTGAAAGCTCAAGGACGCTGGCGCCATTCTCGACCACCCAGTCGTGTCCTGTGAGGCCGCAATCGACGACGCCACCCTCCACGTAACGGGGCATCTCCTGCGGGCGGTAAAGGACGACGTCAAGCTCGGGGTCATCGACCGTGGGAAAATAGGAGCGGGAATCGACCGACGTATTGAACCCCGCCTTTCGCATCAAGACGTAGGTCGCTTCTTCCAGGCTCCCTTTGGGGAGTGCCAGCTTCAGCTTTTGAGTCATGGCGAGGCATTGTAGAGGCTTGCCTAACTTGTGTCAAATCGACAGTTTTCGACAGTTTTCGCTTCGCGTTACGGGAGGAGGTCGGTCAGCGCAATCGAGGCAACCCCGAGAAGGAAGAAGAAAATGATAAAGCGGGGCGAATGCTCCCGGCTTTCGTTCAAGGTGGCGTGAAGCCCGAGGTAAATGAAGCCGCCGCCGATGTGAGCGAGCGCGAGGTAAAACCAATCCCCCATCCCTCCTCCCAGGAGAAAAAGAAGCCCGATTCCCCACCCCGCCACAGTCAGCGCCTCAATCCCGAGCGCGAAATAAAAAGACTTTTTCCGGCCGAGACCGGCCCGGAGAAGGAGCCCAGTGAGTGCAAGCCCCTCCGGAAATTTGTGCGCTGAGACCGCCGCAAAAATGGAGCGGTCCACTCGTTCGGTCAGTTCTCCGCCGAGGGCAATCGCCACCCCGTCCATCACGCAGTGAATTCCGAGCGCCACGACCAATAGAAAGGCGATATTTCGAAAGACGGAGACCGTCTGTTCGTCGAAGTGAGAGGCGGCGCAGGCGGGGCAGACGTGAAAAATGAAACGGCTCACCAGATGAAAGAGGAGGTATCCGGAACCGAGCGCCAGCGCGACGCCCGGAAGGGCGAGCGACTCGGACGCTTCAGGGATAATGTGAAAAAAGGTGGTGGCGATGAGTGTGCCGGCGGCAAAACTGATGAGGGCACAAAGGTGGCGGTGGGAAACGCCGAGACGAATCGCAAGAAGAGAGCCCAGCCCTGCGCTCACGAGCGCAATCAAATTTTGAATGAGCGTCGGAGGAAATGGCATCAAATGCTCCGCTTCGTCTTCCAAACGGAAAGCGCCGCCCGGTAGACTTGATGAAAGCTCAGGCCTCGCCTGGCCGCAATTCGCTTGACGTCCTGATATTCCGGGTGGGCCGCGGAAAATTTTGAATCGAGAAATCCCACTTTCATCCGGACGCTCCCCCAGCGCGTTTTCACCCGCTCCATTTTTCGAGGAAGGGAGAAACGGTCGAGCTCGAGGAAACGGACGCCCAAGCTCGGCGTCTCTTTGAAAATCACCTCAGAAATTTTCTCCTGGTCGGCATGACCCAGCAGGACTGAAAGTTTAAAGGCGGGCCGCATCTTTTTCATCAAGATGGACTGGACCCAAACGTCAAGCGCGCCCGCCTTGAAAAGCCTCTCGTAGAGAAGCTCAAACCCTTGAGGATTTATGTCGTCAAGATTCGTCTCAAGCAAAAGGACCCGCTCCCGCCGGTAAGGGGCAATCGTTTCACCCATGCTCACCATCACGTCATTCGGCCCGAATCCCACGCCTTCAAGCTGCATTGCCGGAATCGAAATCTCCCTCTCGCAGCAGGCGGCTAAGATCCGAGCCCCTTCACGCGTGACAAGTTCCTTCGCGAGAGGGACGCGATTCAAAACGAAGCCCCGGAGGAGTTTTAAAATACGCGGGTTCCCCTTCTTTCCGATTCCGAGATTCCGAACAAAGCTTTTCCTGATGCCCGAACGCCTCAAGGCTCGCTGGAAAGCACCGGGGCTCTTTTCACGCAGCAATCCTTTGACTCCCGCATCCCGGAGGGCCGCTTGGAGCGAATCGGCACTCGCGCCCAACGGACAATTGAACACCGCGATTTTCACTTTGGTTTCACTTTGGGGACAGGCACCTTTTGGGGACAGGCACCTTTTGGGCCTTTTTGGGGGACAGGCACGAGGGAGGCGGCGAAGCAGGCGGCGCCGTAACCATTGTCAATGTTGACCACGGCAACGCCGGCTGAGCAGGAATTTAGCATGGTAAGAAGCGGGGCAATCCCTTTGAAACTTGCGCCGTAGCCGACACTCGTCGGGACCGCAATCACCGGCTTGGCCGTGAGCCCAGCCACCACACTCGGGAGCGCCCCTTCCATTCCGGCCACGCAGAGGATGGCGGAAGACTTCTCAAGCGTGGGAAGCTGGTCCAAGAGACGGTGGAGCCCTGCCACGCCGCAATCATAAATTCGAATCGGACGAACGCCCATGAGCTCAAGCGTGACCGCCGCTTCCTCGGCCACCGGCAGGTCACTTGTTCCCCCCGTAAGAATCGTGATGCCGGGGCGGCGGAGGTTACCCACCGACACACCATTCAAATACCCAATCCTCGCCTCTCCGGAATAACGAAGATCTGAAATTTTCTTCTTAAGCCGCCTGAATGTCTCTTCTTCAAGACGCGTCACAATTAAATTCTGTCCCGATCTTTTGACCGAGCGGATGATTTTCTCAAGTTGAGGGAGTGATTTTCCCGGCGCGTAGACCGCTTCCGGAAAACCTTTTCGAATTCCCCGGTGGTGGTCAATCCGGGCAAAAGGAAGAGTTTCGTAAGGGAGGTTTTTCAGCCGTTGGAAGGCCTTCCGGCTCGAAAGCCGGCGCGCTGCAACCTGCTTCAAAATTTTTTCAATGGCCTGGCCGGTGAAATTCATTCGTGCGTCAAATATCCTGCCAGCCGAGCCGCTTGCCCAGCTTGCTGAAGAAAGCGAGGACGACTAAGACGAAGATTGTTGTCACCAAGGCCGGTTTGAGAAATCCGGCGCCGCAGGCGAGTCCGATTCCGGCCACGACCCAGACGCCGGCCGCTGTCGTGAGCCCCTTGATGCCGGCGGAAAAACGGATAATCGCCCCGGCCCCGAGAAAACCGATGCCGCTCACGACCTGCGCCGCAATCCGGGAAGGGTCGACCACCGCAACCCCTTTGTAAGCTTCGTAGAGGTCGATGGAAACAATCATCATGAGGGCCGAGCCGATGGAGACAAGGGCGTGGGTCCGGAGGCCCGCCATTTTCCCGTGGATTTCCCGCTCCAGGCCAATCAAACCGCCAAAGAGCGTGGCGAAGAAAAGTCTTGTCACCATTTCCAGATCTTGAGGGGTGAGCCAGTTCACGTGCGGCCTCCCATCGGAAGGTTCGGATGGGCGGAGAGCTTCCAGTCCGAACGCCTTCCCTGTTGATGAAGTTCATACCCTCGGCGGGCAATCATTGCCCCGTTGTCGAGCGTCAAAGGAAAAGGGGGAAACATCACGGAAATCTTGTAAAGCGAAGCCTCCTCCGGCAAAAGGGAGCGAAGCCTTGAGTTGGCGCTGACACCTCCCCCGACCGCCACGGTCCTCACCTTCTTGGCCCGGCAGGCGTCAATTGTCTTTTCAACAAGCCACCTCACCACCGTTTCTTGAAAGCTGGCCGAGAGGTCGGTGAGAAATTTCCCCCTCACCCTTACCCTCTCCCCCCTCTGGGGGGAGAGGGAAGAAAGTGAAGGAACGTGTTTCACCCTCTCCCTCTGGGAGAGCCTGCCTGCCGGCCAGGCAGGAGTCGGGGTGAGGGGGGGATTCTTTACTAAATGCACCACCGCAGTTTTAATCCCGCTGAAACTGAAGTCGAAGCGGCCTGCCTGCTTTGGCTGGGTGAAACGAAAGGCGTTGGGATTCCCCTTTTGAGCGAGGCGGTCAATCAGAGGCCCCCCCGGATAACCGAGGCCCAAAATTTTTGCCGTTTTATCGTAGGCCTCGCCGACGGCGTCATCCACCGTTGACCCGAGCCGATGAATCGAGCCGTTTCGATGATACGTAAGCTCCGTGTGGCCGCCTGAGACGACGAGTCCGACAAAGGGCTCCTTGGGCATCGGCCGCTCGATAAAGTTGGCGGCAAGGTGCGCCTCGAGGTGATTCACGCCGACGAAGGGAATCCCGAGCTCGTAGGCGAGCGCCTTGGCGAATGAAAGCCCGACCAGAAGCGAGCCGACCAAGCCCGGCCCCCGGGTGACGGCCACGAGGTCAAGATCTTCTTTTGAAACTCGGGCCCCTCGAAGCGCCGCCTTGAAAACAAAATCAATCTGCTCCAGGCAGTGCCTGGAGGCAATCTCCGGGACCACGCCTCCGAAGGGTTTGTGTTTGAAGAGACTGGAAGAAACAACATTCGAAAGAATCTTCCGGCCGTCTTTCAAGACCGCACAGGCCGTTTCGTCACACGAGGTTTCAATCCCAAGGGTCATCATAAGTCAAAACTT
>CAYJTI010000092.1:0-5755 GCA_964373135.1 uncultured bacterium
GAATGCCTTTTCTCACGAATCGGGAATCCATCAGGACGGGGTCTTGAAGAAGCGGCAGACCTATGAAATCATCGACCCGGCGAAGGTGGGGCTCTCGGGAAGTCAGATTATTCTCGGGAAGCTTTCCGGCCGGCACGCGTTTGGCGAACGGGTGAAAAAATTGGGTTACCAGCTTGCCGAGGCGGAGCTCGACCGCGCCTTTGAACGATTCAAGGCGCTCGCCGACCAGAAGAAATACGTTTTTGACGAAGACATTGAGACGCTCATTCAGGATGAGATAACGGAGATTCCCGAAACGTGGAAACTCGATTACCTGAAGATTTCGCTTGAGACCGGAAAGGCACCCGAGGCGGCGATTCGCCTCCGGCGGGCGAAAGAAGTCCTCGAGGCCACCTCTCGGGGAGATGGGCCGGTCGACGCCTGCTACAAGGCGATTGAACAGGTGACGAAAGTGAAGGCGACCCTGACCCATTACGCGATTCAATCGGTGACACGCGGGAAGGACGCGCTGGGAGAGGTGAGTGTGAAGTTAGAGATTGGCGGCCGAGAGGTGACGGGGCGCGGGGCGAGCACGGATATTATCGAGGCGAGTGTCAAGGCGTATCTTTTTGCGCTGAATAAAGTTTGCGCGGAAATGTTCGGGCCAGAGATTGAGCCTTCGACGGTGTGAAACCTC
The DNA here is from genome assembly GCA_964373135.1 of uncultured bacterium. Taxonomy (GTDB): domain Bacteria; phylum Omnitrophota; class Omnitrophia; order Omnitrophales; family JACQLI01; genus CAYJTI01. The sequence continues at coordinate 677 of CAYJTI010000092.1, forward strand.
AGGCGTCCGGAGGCCGGCCGTTTCTCCTCTACGGCATTTTTGGATTTCCGCTCGGTCACACCCTTTCTCCAGGGATGCAGGAGCGGGCCTTTCGAGCCCTCGGTTTGAAGGCCTTTTACCTTCCCTTCGAGGTTCGACGGAATGCGTTTAATCGCCTGATGCGGCGCCTCCCGAATCTTCTCTTGGACGGGTTCAACGTGACGGTTCCTTACAAAGAGCGGGTGGTTCGTTGGCTGGACCGTGTGGAGCCGTCCGCCCGGGCGATTGGGGCGGTGAACACCGTGGTTCGAAGGGGAAGCGGGTGGAGGGGGTTCAACACCGATTGGCTCGGATTTCTCCACTCATTAGAGAAGGAAGGGAGATTTGAGCCCCGGGGAAAAAATATTTTGATTCTGGGAGCCGGGGGAAGCGCCCGGGCTGTGGCCTATGCGTTGGCCCGGCGGGGCGCTCGGACGATTTCGATTGCGAATCGTACGAAGTCGAGGGCCGAGCGAATGGTGAAGGAATTTCGGAAGGTTTTTCCCCGAGTCGAGTTTCATTGTGACTCCTTGGGCCGGTTGCCGAGTGACATCGATCTTGTGGTCAACGCTACATCGGTCGGGCTCGGGCGGGGCGAGGCGCCCCTTATCCGGCCGAAAAATTTTCCGAGGCGGACCCTCTTTTACGATTTGATTTACAATCCGGGCGAGACACGGTTGATTCGCGAGGCGCGCCGGTCCGGCCGCCGGGCCTTGAATGGCCTCGGCATGCTCCTTTACCAAGGAGCCGAAGCCTTTCGTCTTTGGACGGGAAGGAAGGCCCCGGTCTCTGTGATGCGACAAGAATTGCAACGGTCCTTGCGAGGAACGAAGTAAACCTGGGGCGCGAATGACCACCGGAATCGTGGAAATTTTGATATTGTTCGCAGGCCTTGCGGTCGGAAGCTTTTTAAACGTTTGCATTGACCGCCTCCCCAGAGGAATCTCGGTCGTGACCCCGGCTTCTTATTGTTGGACGTGCGAGAAGACGATTTCCTGGTTCGACAACATTCCGGTCGTGAGTTTCATTCTCCTCGGCGGAAGGTGCCGGGCCTGCCGGGAGAGAATTCCGTGGCGCTCGCCCGTGGTGGAGCTGACATCCGGAGTTCTTTGGTATCTCTTGTGGAAGTTTCAAGGGGGGGCGCCCCTTTTTTGGGTGAGCGTGACTTTTCTCTCGCTCCTTTTGGTGGCGGGCCTTGCCGATCTTGAGACCGGTTTGATTCCGGATGAAGTCTCACTCGTGGGGATTGGGGTCGGCCTGAACGCCAGCTTTTTTTATCCCGGCCTGCATCAGCATTCGAGCGGGGTCGGGGCCCTTGGGTTGAGTTTGGCAGGCCTTTTGACGGGCGGCGGACTGATTTATTTGACGGGAGGGGCGGGGAACTGGATTTTTCAAAAAGAGTTGGTTCGCTTGAAGCTTCAGGAGTCGATGGGCGGAGGCGATGTGAAACTTCTGGCCATGGCCGGAACGTTTCTCGGCTGGGAGAACGCGCTCCTCACGTTTTTCACGGCGCCGATTCTGGCGCTGCCGTTTGCGCTTTACGGCCGCCTGGTGAAAAATCAGGCGGTGATCCCCTACGGACCGTTTCTCGCAGCGGCCGCGGCCATCCAGTTTTTTTGGGGCGATGCGGTCTGGCAACGATTAATTTACGGAGGGTTATTTCCTTGATTCGACTCAATTACATCACGTGCGGTGAGTCGCACGGAAAATATCTGGCGGCGATTCTCGAAGGGATGCCTTCAGGACTCGCGGTCGATCTTTCCGTCCTCAATCACGAACTCTGGCGGCGTCAGCAGGGCTACGGCCGGGGCGGGCGGCAAAAAATTGAGAAGGATGAAGTTGAAATTTTGGGCGGCGTGGTCGGCGGCAAGACAACGGGGGCACCGGTGGGTTTTCTTTTGACCAATAAGGACTTCAAGATTGAGAAGATGCCCGAGCTTTTCCGGCCACGGCCGGGGCACGCCGACCTGGCGGGTTCGCTCAAGTATGACCAAGGAATCCGGGCCGTGCTTGAGCGGGCGAGTGCGCGTGAAACCGCGATGCGTGTGGCGCTGGGGGGCTTGGCGAAGCTCTTTCTCAAGGAATTTGAAATTGAAGTGGTTTCGCACGTGGTTCAGGTCGGTTCGGTCCGGGTTCCGGACGAGAGATTGCCGGCGGCCGAAATCAAAAAGCGGGCGCAAAAATCCGAGATGAACTGCGCCTTCCCCGAGGCGGAAAAAGAGATGATTCGGCTGATTGACGAGGTGATTGAAAAGCGCGATTCGGTCGGCGGTCAATATGAGGTGCGGGTCGCCGGGCTCCCCATCGGACTCGGTTCTTACGTCCATTGGGCGCGGAAGCTGGACGGCCGAATCGCCCAGGGGTTAATGAGCATTCAGTCCGTCAAGGCGGTTGAGTTTGGCCTCGGGACGAAACTGGCCGGGACGTTCGGCTCTGAGGCCCACGACGAAATTTTCTACAGTAAAGAAAAGGGCTATTACCGAAAAACCGAGCGGGCCGGCGGCACGGAAGGGGGAATGACGAATGGCACGGAGCTTGTGGTTCGGGTCACGATGAAGCCGATTTCAACCCTTAGGCGCCCCTTGGCTTCGGTCAATCTCAAGACGAAGAAACCGGAAAAGGCCGAGTATGAACGCTCCGACATTTGCGTGGTGCCGGCCGGGAGCGTGATTGGGGAAGCGGCGGCCGCCCTGGAGGTGGCCGATGCCTTTTTGGAGAAGTTCGGCGGCGATTCGATGCGTGAGATCAAAAGGAATTACGGGAGCTATCTGAAGCAGACGGGGTAAATCAAAAATCAAAATTCAAAAATCAAAAACACAAACCAAAGATCAAAGATTAAAAGAGCCGTGGAGACTCACTCATTCGGTAGGCCAGGCACAAAGTATCGTTCCGCCTCTCCTTTTTAATTTTTGGTATGTCATTTTGATTTTTGATATTTGATTTTTGGTTTTTCAACGATGAATATCTATCTCATCGGGATGATGGGGTCCGGGAAGACCTCCACGGGCCGGGCGCTGGCGGGTCTGGGGGGAATGAAGTTCCTGGACCTCGATGAAGAAATCGAAAGCCGGACCCGCCGTTCGCTTAACGAAATCTTCCGGGAGCTTGGGGAACCTTATTTCCGCTCGGAAGAAAAAAAGGCTTTAAAAGAGGCCGCTGGCGAGAAGGAGACGGTCATTGCCACAGGCGGCGGGATTGTCCTTGACCCGGGGAACGTGGCCACGATGAAGGCCACGGGAAAGGTGATTTACCTCGCTAGCTCCATCGAGACGCTTTGGCGGAGAGTCCGGGAGAAACGGGACCGGCCGCTCCTTGAGGTGTCAGACCCAAAAGCGACTTTCATTCAGCTTTTTGACGAACGGCGTCCCCTTTACAGCAGCGCTTGTGACGAGAAGGTTGAAACCGAAGGGCTGTCTCCAGAAGAAGTGGCCCGGAAGATTGCCGAAACCATTTTGAAATAATGCGTACCCTTGTCGTTCGCCTGCCCGAGAGGGCTTATCGTATTTGCATTGGCCGAAGGCTGGTCGAGCGGCTGCCTCTATTTTTGAAAAGGCTCGGGCTTTCAGGAAAGCTCGTTGTCGTGACCGAGAGACGGGCGGCCTCGCATCACCTTTTTCGTCTCGTAAAGGCCCTTCACAGGGGAAAGATTCGACCCAAGATTTTTTATCTCCCCGGAGGAGAAGAAGCGAAATCGATGAGAGAGTTAAACCGAATTTTAAGTTTTTTGGTCCGAAACCGCTTTGAGCGCCAAGACCCCCTCCTCGCCTTCGGAGGAGGAGCGGTCGGTGATGCCGCAGGCTTCGCCGCCTCGACTTATTTGCGGGGTGTTCCCCTCATTCAGGTCGGGACGACGCTCTTGGCGCAGGTGGATAGTTCGATTGGAGGAAAGACGGCCGTCAACTTGCCGGAAGGGAAAAATTTGGTGGGGACTTTTTATCAGCCCCGCCTCGTGGTGAGCGATGTGACACTTCTTAAGTCGCTTCCCCGGCGGGACCTCGTGGCGTCCTTGGCCGAGGTGGTTAAATACGGAATGATTCGGAACGCCCCGCTTTTCCGTTACCTTGAGACGCATCTCAAGGCGATTCTCAAGGGAGAGCTCGAGTGTCTTGAAGAGATGGTGGTTCGGTCAGCCCGAATCAAGGCGGAAATCGTCGAGCGGGATGAGCGGGAAACGCGAGGTGAGCGAATGATTTTGAATTACGGACACACGTGGGGCCATGCCTTTGAAGCGGCTTACGGGTTTCGGGGAATCCGTCACGGCGAGGCCGTGGCGCTCGGGATGGCGTGCGCCGCACGGCTGGCGGTGAAGCGCGGTCTCCTTCGCCCCGAGGAAGAGAGTCGGCAGAACCGGCTCCTCGAGCGGACCGGCTTGGCCACCCGTTTGGATAAATTTGGTTTCAAGGTTGAGCGGGTGATTCGCCCGATGCTTCTCGACAAGAAGAAAAAGGGAGGGGCGCTCTGTTTCATTCTCCCCACGCAGATTGGGCGGGTGAAGGTGGTCGGCGGGGTTTCCCTCTCAGAAGTGAGACAGACTTTGCGTGAACTAGGAGGAAAGTGAAATAAGATGGACCGTAATTTCCTGAGGCTCTTCTTGGGGATCTTCATCGGGTATTTTCTGGTTCAGGCAGTTCGATTCCTGAACACAGAATTTCTCTGGGTCATTTTCTACCACTGAGGAGGGGACCGAAACCTTCTCGCCCGTTGAATCCTCCCCATCGGATTTCGTAACCGGGATTGGCGGTCGCGTCCCTTGTTATCTTTATGAAGTGGAGGTTACGATTGGGTCGCGCTCGTATAAAATGGAGGCTCAGTTTCTTCCGTCGGTGCAATTGCCTTCTCAAGCAGGACACACCCCGAGAGAAATCCCCCCTCTCTTAGGAAGGAAAAACACATTTTTGAATTTCAAAATTGTGTTTGATGAAGCCAATCAAGAAGTTGAGTTGGCTCCTGATTCACAGTGAGCTCTCTTTCAACGGAACACAACGAAACGGATTTGAGGGCGCTCGTCCTTCTCAGCCGCACACCCGGAATCCGCTGGGCGGGAGTTCGAGACCTTTTTGA
>CAYJTI010000093.1:0-5723 GCA_964373135.1 uncultured bacterium
CCCCTTTCGATGGCCAGTCTGTCCCGTGACGCTCAAGTATCCTTCAACAGTGTCCGAAGCTGGCTGGAGGTGTTTGAGTCCTTTTTCCTGATTTTCAGGATCTCTTCGTGGGGAAAGAAGATCTCACGGGCCATCACCAAAGAAAAAAAGTTGTATCTTTACGATTATGCCGTCATCGCCTCCGAATCGGCGAAATTTGAGAATATGGCTGCCTTGGAGCTCTGGAGGGCTGTTTCGAATTGGAACGATCTGGGCCTGGGGAGGTTCGGGCTCCATTACCTTCGCAACAAGGAAAAGGAGGAGGTGGATTTTTTGATTGCCGAAAGCGGCGAGCCCAAGCTCCTCGTTGAGACAAAACTGGCCGAAGCGGAAGTTTCCAAGAATCTCCTGAAGTTTCAATCGATTTTAGAGGTTCCGGCCGTGCAGCTTGTCAATCGGCCCGGCATCTGCAGGGTGATTTCAAATCGAAAACAGGAAGTGTTGGTCGTGACGGCAAGCCGCTGGCTTGCTTCATTGCCTTAAAAATGGGGAGGCCTCGCCCAGGAATTAAAGGGGGGAGGATGGGTGCTGAATTTTCCCTGAATTTTCCCTTCCCTTGCAGGCGTAAATCTCGTAACCTATTGCTTTTTCGAAGTGACCTGTCCCCTTTTTCGAGCTTCTCTACAATGAAAAAACTGACACTTGAGGAATTGCCGTCTAAAGCGAAGGAAATCCGCCGGGACATCATCCGGATGCTGGCCGAGGCCGGCTCCGGGCATCCCGGGGGGTCGCTCTCTAGCGCCGATATTCTGACCGCACTTTACTTTCACCTGATGAATCACGACCCCGCCAATCCCAAGTGGCCGGACCGGGACCGGGTGATTTTAAGTAAAGGCCATGGGGCGCCGGCCCTTTATGCCGCGCTGGCGAACGCCGGTTATTTTCCCAAGGAACTTCTTTTGACGCTTCGAAAGTTGGCGAGCCCGCTCCAAGGACACCCCGATATGCGCCGTCTCGCCGGCGTTGAGGCCTCAACCGGCTCGTTGGGGCAGGGCCTCTCAATCTCCATTGGTTGTGCGCTCGCACGCCGCCTCGACCACCGCTCTTATTACACCTATGCCCTCTTGAGTGACGGCGAGACGAACGAAGGTCAGACCTGGGAGGCCGCCAGCGCTGCGGCCCACCACAAGGTCGACCATCTCATTGCCATTTTGGATTACAACAAATTTCAGCTGGACGATGCGGTCAAGAAAATTTGCGATATGGAGCCGATGGATGAGAAGTGGCGGAGTTTTAACTGGCACGTTCAGGAAATTGACGGCCACAATTTTAAACAAATTGTTTCAGCCGTCGAGGAGGCGCAGGAGGTGAAGGACAAGCCCTGCATCCTTATCGCCCACACCATTAAAGGAAAGGGAGTCTCCTTCATGGAGAATAACAATCACTTTCACGGCGTGGCGCCAACCAAAGAGGAAGCAGAGAAAGCATTGCAGGAGCTTCGGTAAATCAAATATCAAAAATAAAAAATCAAAAATAAGAAACCAAAAAGAAAAAATATCTTTGATATTTAATTGATCGGAGTCATGATGGAAAAAAAATTAGGACCGGCCACACGGGACGCCTACGGCGAAGCCCTCGTCGAGATCGGCCGGGAAAATCCGGATATCGTCGTCTTGGATGCCGACCTTTCTAAGTCGACCAAGACGGCATTATTTGGAGAAAAATTTCCCGACCGGTTTTTCAACATGGGAATCCAGGAAGCCGACATGGTCGGGGTCGCCTCCGGCCTCGCGGCCGCCTGAAAAATTCCGTTCGTTTCGAGCTTCGCCGGCTTTGTCGTCTGCAAGGCCTACGACCAGCTTCGAATGTCGGTCGCCTTTCCAGAGCTCAATGTCAAGATCGTCGCTTCCCACGGCGGAATCAGCGTCGGGGAAGACGGCGCTTCCCAGCAATCGATTGAAGATATCGCCCTCATGACCTCCCTTCCCGGCTTGGTCGTGATGGTTCCGTGCGATGCGGTTGAGACGAAGGCCTTAGTCCGTGAAGCGGCGAAGCACAAGGGACCGGTTTACATTCGAACGGGCCGTCCGAAGGCACCGATGATTTATCAAGACAAGGCCCCCTTCGGAATCGGAAAGGGAATCCGGCTTCGAGAAGGGAAGGACGTGACCCTTGCCGCCAATGGCCTTCTTCTTTTTGAGGCGCTCGCCGCCTCGGAACGATTGAAGTCCGAGGGAATCGAAGCGAGCGTCATCGACCTTCACACGGTGAAACCCTTGGACCGGGAACTACTCCTTGAGGAGGCCGCCCGCACCCAGGCTTTCGTGGTGTGCGAAGAACACCAAATCTGGGGCGGACTCGGGAGCGCGGTCGCCCGCCTTCTTTCTCAGGAGCAGCCTGCGCCCATCGAATTTGTGGCCATTCAAGACAGCTATGCGGAGTCCGGGACCCCCGACCAACTCTTCGAAAAATATGGACTCACGGCCTCTCACATCGTCAAAGCGGCGAAGCGGGTTATCTCCCAAAAGGGGAGCAGGAAAAAGGGGACCGGCCTCAAAATCGGTGACATCCGGTGACCCGTCCCCTTTTTCGGGGCGCGTATCAAATTTGGCGGTAGCGCCACCTCACTCAGACAGGCAAAGGTTGACAGGGCCACTGAACTTGTCACGAAGTCCTACTACCTCGTTCGACAAATTCGCGACCGGTTTCCCCCTCACCCTGAACCCTCTCCCCCAAAGGGGGAGAGGGGAGGGTGAGGGGGGCCAAAACAGGGTACGAATTTATCGAACAGGGTCTACGTTATCCGCACCGCCAAAGTTGAGAGACACTCCCTTTTCGGTGACCTGCCCCTTTTTTCTTATCTCTGTCCTCGTCTTTTCCTTTGTTCTCTCCTCCTCTGTCTCTTCCCAAGTTGAACTCGTTGACCCGATTGCCACGGACCGGGCGGCAAACGCGATGGTCGTCACGGCCGACCCTTACGCGACCGAGGCCGCCGTGGAAGTGCTCCAGGCCGGGGGGAATGCCGTGGATGCCGCCATTGCTGCTCAATGGGTGTTGAATGTGGTCGAACCTCAGTCCTCAGGAATTGGCGGCGGCGGTTTTTTCGTCTATTACGATTCGAAGACGAAGGCGATTTACACCTTTGACGGCCGGGAAAAGGCGCCGGCCGGCGCGTCCCCGGAGATGTTTCTCGATAGCGGCAAGAACCCGATTCGATTTTATCCCGAGCGAATCACGGGCGGCCTCCCCGTCGGGGTCCCCGGGACCCTCAAACTGCTGAAGCGGGTCCACCAGCGGTTTGGAAGCCGGCAGATTCTTTTTGAGAAGCTTTTTGAGACGGCCATCAAATTGGCCGAAGAGGGGGTGCCGGTTTCAAAACGGCTCGCCGAGGCGATTCGTGAAGAGCAAGCGCGCTTGAAACTCTTCGAGGCATCCGAGAAAGTTTTTTTTCACCCGGACGGAGAGCCCTTTAAGGAGGACGAGCTCCTCGTCCAGAAAGATCTCGCCCGGACTTTTCAGACGATTGCGAGGGAAGGTGTCGGAGTCTTCTATGAAGGCGAGATTGGCCGGGCCCTGGCCGAGGCGGTCCAGCGGGCCCCGTTTCATCCGGGACGTCTCGAGCTTTCGGACCTTGCGTTTTATGAGGTGGCCGAGCGGGACGCCCTGCATGGGACCTACCGGGGATACGACATTTTCACCATGGGTCCGCCTTCTTCCGGTGGCGCCGCCCTGATTCAAATCCTGAACCTCCTCGAAAATTTCAGTTTGATTTTCTACGGACCTTCAGCCGATTCGTTTCATCTTGCCATAGAAGCGCAGAAAATAGCCTTTGAAGACCGGGCGAAGCATCTCGGGGACCCCGGCTTTTCTGAAATCCCGTTGAAAAAGATTCTTTCGAAAGATGATGCAAGGAAGAAAGCCCGGGAAATTAAATTTGAGGAAGCACGGGAGACGGAGAGTTCGGTGGACGAGGCGTCGCTTGCAGCCGGTTCCAACACCTCGCATATTTCGATTCGAGATGCGGAGGGGAACCTGGTCGCCTACACGTCGACGATTGAGCATGTGTTTGGCTCCGCCCTGGTGGTGCCCGGCTGGGGATTTGTTTTGAACAATGAGTTGACCGATTTTGACGCCGAGCCCCGGAACGTTCCCGAGATTCGGGTGGCCCCGAAGGGGCATGTCTTTAATTCGGCGGTCTCCCGGGTGAGGGGGAGCCGGTTGAAGCCCAATGCGCCCGAGCCGGAGAAGCGGCCCCGGAGCAGCATGTGCCCGGTCATTATTTTCACGAATGGCGAGCCCTTTTTGATTGCGGGCTCGCCCGGAGGTTCCCTGATTATTCCAACGGTTCAGGAGATTGTGATGAATCTGATTGATTTTAGGCTGCCGATTGAAGAGGCGGTGGCCAGGCCGAGGTTTGCAGCCCGGGGTGACAAAGTGGAAGTCGAAATGGATTTTTTTAAAGATTCACAGACAATCAACTCCTTGAAGAAACGAGGCCACCGTTTTCTCCCAAGAGAACCTTTCGGCAACGCGCAGGTGGTCTTCTACGATAAAAATACGGGGACGTTTGTGGGCGTGAGCGACCCCCGGGGCGACGGCGACGCCCTCGGCTACTAGGAGCGGTACCGGTTCTGCGGGGGACACTTTACAAATTTGTAAAGTGTCCCCCGCAGAACCGGTTCGGCAGAACCGGTACCGTGTTATAATTTCTACCAATGAAGCAATATCTTGAGTTACTTCAGCACATCCTGGCGGCCGGCGTGGAGAAAAAAGACCGCACCGGCGTCGGCACCCTCAGCACCTTCGGGTACCAAATGAGGTTCAATCTGGACGACGGCTTTCCTCTCGTGACGACGAAAAAAATTCATGTGAAATCGGTCCTCTATGAACTCCTCTGGTTCTTACGGGGCGACACGAACGTCAATTACCTCAAGGAGCACGGGGTCACGATTTGGGATGAGTGGGCAGGGGAGGACGGGGAGCTCGGGCCGATTTACGGGAAGCAGTGGCGGGCTTGGCCGGGCGCCGGGGGGAAGACGATTGACCAGATCACAAGGGTGGTGGAACGAATCAAAAAAAATCCCGAGGACCGCCGGCTCATCGTGAGTGCCTGGAATGTCGGAGAGATTGAGGAAATGGCACTGCCGCCCTGTCACTGCCTCTTTCAATTTTATGTCGAGGGGGGCCGGCTTTCCTGCCAGCTTTATCAACGGAGCGCGGACGCCTTCCTCGGCGTCCCCTTCAATATCGCCTCTTATGCCCTCCTGACGAGGATGATGGCGCAGGTGACCGGCTTCCGTGCCCATGAATTCATTCACACCTTTGGGGACGTTCACATCTATTTGAATCACCTGGAGCAGGTGAAGCTTCAGCTCACGCGCGAACCGCGCCCGCTTCCTCGAATGGTGATTCGCCCTGAGGTGAAAGACATTTTCAGCTTCCGCTACGAGGATTTCAGGCTCGAAAATTACGACCCCCACCCGCCGATTAAAGCGCCCGTTGCCGTTTGATGAAGCTCTACCATGTGGTCGCAATGGCCCGCAATCGTGTCATCGGCAAAGCAGGAAAGCTCCCTTGGCACTTTTCCTCTGACCTCAAATACTTCAAAGAGCTCACCTGGGGGAGCACGGTCCTCATGGGCCGGAAAACCTTTGAGAGCCTCGGAAGGCCTCTTCCCGGCCGGCAAAATTTCGTCCTGACCCACGCAAAAGGAAAAGGGGACAGGCACCTTTTGGGGACAGGCA
>CAYJTI010000094.1:0-525 GCA_964373135.1 uncultured bacterium
GTCGAGCTCCCGGTCGAAAACGGTAGTCTTAATGTTTTCACCGCCGTCCCGGCGCTCCACAAGCCGGAGCGCTTCACCGTCAAAGCCCCGGGTGTAATCGAGCTCGCTTCCCAACCCGTCTTCGTAGCGAAGGAGGTAACCCCGTGCGTCGTAAACTTCCCGTGTGGCACGGAAATTCGTGGCGTGGGCCGTCTCGCCGGCTTTTGCACGGTAATCTTCAATGGATTGCCCCTTTACATTTCCCTTTATTCCAATCAAGGAGTAAGCGCCGCCGTCGGTCAAGGCGTTCACCTTGGTTGCGCCAAAAGCTTCCAAGACAGCAGCCAACGTTGGAACCTGCGCTACCGACTCACGGATGTCACCCCGGGTGACCAGAATGACAAGATCCCCCGTTCCCAGGGCAGTCCAGGCGCGTACGAGAATTCCCAAGTGGGTTGCGGAATAGACGTTCGTGTCCGCCCGGGCGGGAGCCGCCGCGCGGCGGTCCCGGAGGGCGCCCGCTGTTCCGGCTGGGGCTCTATTGGA
>CAYJTI010000094.1:535-5714 GCA_964373135.1 uncultured bacterium
CGTTCCCAGGGCATTCAAGTCGCTTACGAGAATTCCCAATTGGTTTGCGGAATAGACGTTCGTGACCGCCCTGTCGGGATCCGCCGCCTCAAGGATGACGACTCCAATTCCGGCCCCGGAGAGGGCGGAAAGATCGGCTGAATCACCGGCATAGGTGATTGAAGGAAGAGCGCCAACCGGCACAAAGGCCCTGGCTTTAATCGGCACGGTGAGAATCGTTCCCTTTTCGCCGATGGCGAAATAGGTTTTCTTTCTGATTTCCTCCGGCCGGCCAAGGCTCGTGGTTTCGATTTCCTTCTCGAGACGTTCGATACCGGGTGTTTCTTTTACAATTTCATTCCCGAGCGAATCCCATTCCTGCCGGTGAATCCGGGCGGGGAATTTTGTGGAGACTTCTGAACCGGAATGGGTGACAAGGTCATACCAATGTTTGAGGAGGTCGAGGGTGAGGTGTTTCGTGGCGGGGTCGGCCGAGAGGTTTTCCTTCGCATACTTGAGGAACCCTTCCCCATCCTGAAGCTCGTAAGTCGTCAGTTGCCGGATCCGGTCCCGATCGTCCCGCTCCGTGACTATCACTTTGCCGGCATCGGCCTCGGTGATTTCAAAAGCGAGTTCGCCCCGGCTTGTAAATTCCCTGGCAGTTGCGAGATCGACCTGCCGGCCGAAGCGGTCAATCCCCGTTGTCAGCGTCCTGACGACCTTTTCTCTGCCATTGGCATAGCGGGTCATGGAATGGACAGTTTTGATTTCGTAGCTTCCTGTTCCTTTCTCTACGTGCTCCAAGAGATCTCCATTCAACGCCAGCGTGTAGATCGTCTCGATGCCCTGGTCATCGGTCGATTTGACGAGCCGGCCATTTTCATCGAACTCATCCGTGAAAACTTTTTCCGCCTCTCCCGGAATCCGGACCCGGCGGATCTCCTTTGAAACGAGACCCGTGGCCCGCCGCTCCCTTTCAAACACGGTTACGAGATGGTCTTTGTTCTCTGTCTCAATCGTCTCTCCCAGGAAATTAAACTTCGTTCTTTCAAGGAGCTTGGGCGAGCGAGCGTGCACCTCTTCAAGCTCTTCGAGGGTATCGATGCCGTCATATTCGTAAACTGTCACTTCCTCGACCGCATCCCAGGCAAACCGCCTGTATTCGGTGACGTGACCCTTTCCTGACGCATCGATCGAGGCGGCCTCCTCCCCAAACCCGTTAAATTTCCGGACCGAGGTATTCTCATAAGCATTGCCGAAGCTGTCCTGGGCCGTCACGGTCTGGGTCTGCTTCAGGAGGCGGCCAGAACGGGCCCGATCTTCGCCGAATTCAATTTCCTCTGAATGGGCCGTGCCGTTGAACTCGATCTCCCGCACGGTTGAAAGCCTCGAGCCGAGCGCTCCAATCGTGTGAGTCAGCGTGTCTCCATTTTCAAGGGTTTCCTCGGTGACGTTCCCGTCTTCGTCAAATTCCTGCGTCCGTTCCGTTGTTACACTCCGGCCGTCTTCGGCGGTCCAGCGGGTCCTGACCGTTTGTTTCTTCAGCCGTCCTGCCTGATCCCGCTCCGTGGCGAAATCGATCGTCTTCTCATCAAAGGTTTCTCGCCGGGTGACTTCGCCCAAAAGACCAAACACGGTCTTTTCCTTCAGCCTGGAACGGGTCGCAGCAATGGCGTGCTTTTCCCTGAGTCGTTCAAGCGAAGCCATCCCCTGGTAGCGATACACCGTTTGCGATTTCATCCGGCCGTCTGTGCGGAATTCGTATTCCATCACGTCCGCCTCGCCCTTCGACCGGACTTCGTGCGTCAGATTCCCGAAATGGTCGTAGGCCTGGATCGTCACGTCCTCAATTTGATTGCCAAATCCGTCCTGAGACCTCTCGGTGCGCCCCCGGCTTTCGAGGCTGCCGCTGGCGCTGCGTCTGTCTTGGAAGGTGACGACCCGGTCAAATTGGTTTGTCGTGCCGCCTGTCAGGTGTTGGGTGAAGGAAAGAAGTTGGTCGAAGGGGTCGTAATCGTAGGTCGTCTCGTTTCCGAGCGAATCGACATCCTTCGTCACATTCCCGTGAAGGTCATACTCGTTTGTCTCGCTCCGTTCGAAGCGGGTGCCCGCCTCCGTGAAGGCGGTCTTCACGATGCGCTTCGTGAGGTTTCCTTTGGAGTCCCTTGAAAGCTCCGTTCGGGTTTCAACCGAATTCGTCTGCTTCTCAAAAACAATTTCGCCCGTCTCATCCCACTCGGTCTTCGCCCGGACCGAAGAGGGCGAATCGGAATGCTGCGTCTCGAGCTCACTCAGGGAACCGATCTCTTTGTAGAAGTAGGTCGTTCGGGACTTCGGCTGGTGGTTAAAGTCATACAATTCGTAAACGTGGACTCGGGCCCGGCCTTCGGGATCGATTTCCGCAATCAAGCGACCGAATTTGTCAAATTGCCGGACGCTGACGGACTCAATGGCGTTTGAAAAATCATCCGTGAACCGGACCGTTTGGACACTTTCAAGAACATTCCCGAACCGGTCTTTGGTGTAAGCCCACGTCGTGACCCGTCCCCATCCATCCTCGAATCGGACAGCGTCGCCTTCGGTGTCGTAAGTTGTTTTCGCCACCCGGCCGTTCCGGTCCTCCCGCTCAAGGATTCTTCCCTCTCGATCGGTCAGAATCCTTTCGTGGGTTTGATAGGTGATTGAATTTCCATTTGGACCTTCATCGGGGATCTCACGGTCAATCAAGACTTCTTCGCCTCCGTCAGTCTTTCTGAGATAACTTCGTCTCTCAACGGCACCGGCCCGGTCCGTCACTTCAACGGGCCGGCCCTGGGGATCGGCCTTGTAGGAGACGGAGTAACTGAAATCGCCCTCGGTCACATCCGCTGTAACGTTGGGACTCGTGACTGAATAGCCGTAAGCAACTTCTTTCCCGGAGGCTGATTCGAAACTAATTCGGCGGCCCTCCGCACTGAATCTTTCCTCCGTCACGGCCGTCACGGAATTCCCGAATCCGTCCATGTATTCGAGGGTCTTCGTAACCGTAAGTTCACCATTCTGCGACTGATACTCGAGCGTCTCCTCTCTTCCTGTGCCGGACTCCTCCCTTGAAGTCACTCGCCCGGCGGTGTCGTAGCTCCATTCCTCGAATTCTCCGTTTCGGTCAGTCGATTTGAGGAGCCGGCCGGCCGTGTCGTAATTCTTCTTTGTTTCGTAGGAGATATTCTTGAGACCGTTGTCTTCGAAGCGGGACAGGCTGGTTCTCTGCGTGACTTCTGTAACCCTTCCGTCAGAGTCTCTTGCATAGGTCAATGCAACAAGTTCGTTGGAGGAAGTCAGGACTTTCCGGGTGCCGCCATAAATGTGAATCGATTGGAGTTCGACATTGTCGGTCTCCACCTGGAGATAGGGGTGCGCTTCAACGCCGCTCAGGACAAAGAGAGGCTCCGAGGCGATCTGTCGGCGGCCACGGTCGAGATAGACTTCGAGGCCGTCAAGCGTGAAATTAAACTGGGCTTCGTAACGCTTCCCAGCCTCGGGGAGGTGTTTTGAAAGAATGACTTCCTCCCGGTCGACCAAGAAGGGAACGCCGTCTACAACTTCTTCCCGGGGGGTTTTCACCTTCAATTTGAAAAAGCCGTCTGCGATGACAAGCTGAAGCCGCCCGGTCGCCGGCCGCCCACGGACAAATTGACCGGGGATCGTGAATCCGGTTTCAAGGAGGAGCTGGGGTGTCCCTTGGCCGATTTCAAATTCGGCGGTGAGGCTCGGCAATGTGGCGCCGTGCGTGGGGGAATCGATTCGGAAAGAGTTTTCGGTAAAGCTTGTTTGCTCGACGAGGAGCTCACGGTCGTAAATCGAATTGAGATTTCCCCTGAGGTCCGTCCGAAGCAAACCTTCTTGAACAAGCTCGTGAAGAGTTTTGTTTTCCGCCTCGGGGTCGATCTCAACAGCCGCCCGGATGGCATCGAGGTTGAATTCCTCTCGGTAGACCTCGGAGATCTTTCCGGTCCGGTCATGGTAGCGCACCTCGAGGAGACGTCGGCCCGGGCCTTCGGGAATATCGATGGTCTGGACACTTGAATTCTCATCGTAATCGTTCTCAACAAATTCCCCGCCGTCAATCGAATAACTCCATTTCTCAACGCCTGTCCCCTGGTCACGGCCATCGAGCTCAATCTCAAGTTTGACGCCGTCTTGCGTCAGATCGGAAACCTTCAGGCTTTCAATCGAGCCGGTCGGTGGCAGCTCATCAAGGATAATGGAGTCCGTAAAGGAGGCGATATTTCCTGATTTGTCCTTCAATTCCACCGTCACCTCGTGTGACCCATCTGGGGCCGGAAGATCCACCGCCTCCATTTCCTCGAAACCCACCCAGCCGGTGACCGCCGAGCCGTCGACAAGGATCCGCATCTTATCGAGCCCTGATCTTTCGTCATCGCCCGTCAAGGTCAAGGTCACCTTTCGTTCGGTGGTGTATTCATCCTCGTTATTTACCTCGATCGAACCCGTTGGATTCACCCTGTCCAAGGTCACGGTGAAGCTCTGGGTCGTCTCATTGCCGGCCTCATCCTTTTCTTTCACCTCAATCACGTAGTCTCCATCGGGACTCGTTCCATCCGGGCGCTTCAAGTCAAAGGTCTTCTTCAAATCAGAGCGCTTTTGGTCCCGGTTATCGGTGACGTCGTAAGTCAGGGTGTAGGAGACCTCTTTCGTGAAGAGCCCTGAGACCGCCATAATCTCAGGAGGGGTCCAGTCGGTTGTGACGGTCACTGATTCCTTTGATTCATTGCCCGCTTCATCTACCTCCAGAATCTCTAAGGTGTTCTCCCCTTCAATGAGGTCTGCTTCCTCAAAGGTCTTCTCTTTCTCCGTGCCGTCGACTGAGTATTTCACCGTGACTTGCTTCTCCTTGGTAAGCTTCGGGTAGTCGGTGACCGTAATCTTGGGAGGAATCGTATCCAAGATGACCCGGAAGGTGACTTCCGTGGTGTTGCCCGCCTCATCGGTATGGGAGCGCTCAAAGAGGTTTTCACCTTCGACCAAGGTCACAGGGTCCTCTTCCTTGACGCCGGTCCCATCGTGGGCATCGGAGATTTCATACTTTAAGCTGTATCTGGCCTGATTCGTAAGGGAGGCTGAGAGGAGCGTAAGCTCGGGGGCGGTCCAGTCGGTTGTGACGGTCACTGATTCCTTTGATTCATTGCCCGCTTCATCT
>CAYJTI010000095.1:0-5179 GCA_964373135.1 uncultured bacterium
AACCAGAGACAGACCGCGGCCGCCCTCCGGATTTCAAGGCCCCGCCTCGACCGCCGCCTTCAAAAGTTTCGGCGGACGAACGAACCTCAGGGTAAAGCCGCCGCTTCAGACCAAAGACTTTCACCCCCAGCGAGTGAAGCCCCACGAGCAGCAGATTGATTAATTTCTGACGGAACAAGCCCACCTCGGTAAATCGCCGCGCTGAGGTCGTCACCGCCTCTTTCAGGATGACAGGTTTCGTCACCCGCCTCAGCCTCCCGTAAAAATCGATATCCTCAAAAGGGACCTCTTCCCGAAATCCTCCCAGCCTCTCGAAGATTTCGCGCCGGACAAAAAAGCCCTGGTCTCCGTAAGAAAATAAATGGAAGCGCGTGTAGGAGGCGTAAAATTTCAAGATCCAACGGGAATCGTCAAATTGCAGCCGAAATCGTCCGGCTTGCGCCCCGTCCTGGATGGCCTCCTTAATCTTCAACAGTCCCGATTCCGGCAGCCGGGTATCGGCGTGGAGAAAGAGGAAAATGTCACCCGAGGCCTCTCTCGCCCCGGCATTCATCTGCCGTGCCCGCCCTTTGGAAGAAGGAATCACCTTGAGCCCCGTATTGATGAAATTCCGAGCCCGTTTCACAGTCTCGTCCGTGGAGCCGCCGTCAACCACGATGACTTCATCCGGTTCGTGCCGACCAAAGAGATCTCGGAGCGTTGAAGAGATTGTTTTTTCCTCATTGTAAGCCGGGAGGATCACGGAGAGCTTCACGCGAGAACCCCCTGGCACGAGGAACCGGCACCGGCCGTGCAGCCAAAACAGTGGTCGCCCGTCATGATCTTCCAATTTTCGAGTTTCTCCTCGGTCACATTGAAGACCGTGAGCGGCAAATGAAGATCAAGCACCTGATTAAAATCGCAGTCATAGAGTTTCCCGTCCCACGCGACACTGAGCGTGTTGCGGCACATGAGTCCCGCCAGGGTGTGCGGATTGAAACTCTGAACCAAAAGGTCCACGTAAGTGTCGTATTGCCCGAACGCCCGGAGGTATTTGGCATAGCGGGTGATGGGCATATTCGCAAGGGCGTAGAGACGGTTAAAAATAATTCCAAAGTCTTCACGGAGTCGGAGCTCGTAATCCGCTTCTAATTTCTCCTGAGGCGGCGGGAGATGGGCGCCGACAGGGTTGTAAACCAGATTCAACACGAGCCCGGTTTCGGGATGGCCATAGCCCAACCGATTGAGCCGCTGAAGGGCCTCAATCGAAGCGTCGAAGGTCCCGCTCCCCCGTTGTTGGTCGACATTTTCCCTTGAATAACAAGGAAGGGAGGCGATGATTTCCACCCGATGCGCCTTCAAAAATTCGGGAAGGTCTCCCATTCCCCGCTCAAAGAAGACCGTGAGATTGCATCGGTCAATCACGTGAAGGTTTCTTTTTCGTCCCTCCACGACAAGGTCACGAAAGTTTGGGTTTAACTCCGGCGCGCCGCCCGTGAGATCGACGGTGTGAATCGGCAAACGGTCCATCAGCCGGACCACCGCCTCTCGCGTTTCCCGCTTCATATTCTCTCCCGTCTTCGTCGGGCCCGACTCAACGTGGCAGTGGACACAGGTGAGGTTGCAAAGTTTCCCGAGATTGACTTGGAGAATTTCGATGGACGACTTTCGAAGCTCGATTCCCTGCGCTGTCACCTTCTCTTCAAATCGATTCATTCGAATAGGAAATGGTGACGGTCACCTTTTTTGGTGACGGTCACCATTTCTTCATCCCATTTCTTCATTTGAGATTGCTTCGCCCTCGTCATCGACACGTCGATGACGAAGACTCGCAATGACGCGCTGAGCACATTAACAACAACTCCCCTGCATGCAAGTGGACGCCCGCTTCATCGTTTTCCGGTAACGCCTCCCTTTTGTTTCACGGGGGTCGCGCTCGGGATTCCGGCTGCAGTCAAAGGCCCCGGCTTGGGCGAGGAGAATTTCCCTGCGGGGAGGGACGAGGAGGACGTCCCGGCGATACGGCTCCTTCGAAAAAATCTGGTAGGTCTTGTCGCAGACTGCGGTGGGGAGACCCCGCCGAAGGACGTGATGGTCGTCATCCTCCACTTGCCTCCACGGGCCCCGGTAAATCACGGCCTGGTTCCTTTCCCAGCAGGGCCCTTCTTTTCCCTTGAGGGCCGTGACGGTCACGGAACGGAATTCAATCCCTCGCACGATGCGCCACGGCTTCTCGTCTCGTTTCTCGACGGTGAGGCCGTAAAATCCGGCTTCTTCGAACGCGGTTAAAAACTCCTTCTCCTGAAACGCCCCCGAAATACAGCCGCTCCAAAGCTTGGCGTCTCTCTTCAGTTCCTCCGGCACGGGTTCGTCTGAAACAATGTCCGAAACCGCTGCACGTCCCCCCTTTTTCAAGACGCGGTGCATCTCCTTGAAAAGAATCTTCCGGTCTTCGGGACGAACGAGATTGAGGACGCAGTTGGAAAGGAGGATGTCGACCGACTCCTCAGCCAAGCCCGCGGCCTCGAGGTCCTGAATTTTTGCCTCACGAAATTCCACGTTGTGCCAGCCGATTCGCTCGCCAATCCCCTTTTGATATTTCCGGGCGAGGGCGAGCATCGGCGGATTGAAATCGACTCCAATCACCTCTCCCCGAGGACCCACGATTTGGGAGGCGATGTAACAGAGCTTTCCGGCTCCGCACCCGAGATCCAGGACGACGTCTCCCTTGTGGACATAAGGAGTCGGGTCGCCGCACCCATAATCCTTTTCCAAAATCTCCCTCGGAATCACTTCGAGATATTTCGGGTCGTAAGCAACCGGACAGCAGAGCGCTTTCTCTTTTTTCTTCGCGCTTTGGGCGTATCGTTTCCTCACGACCGATTCAACTAAAAAGGCTTTTCCGTTCTTCATCGCAATCCTCCTTTAGGTACCGGTTCTCCGGTACCGGTTCTCCCAGGGACAGTTTTCATTTGAGGTGAACGTGTCCCCTCCAGAACCGGTACCGAATTTGCGAATTTGAGTCATCCAAATCTTCGAGCGGCGGGAGCAGGTGATAACTCAACCTCAACTCCTCGGCCCGGGTGAGCGTGGTTTCGAAAACCGCCGAGCTGCTCCAAGGAATCCCTTCAAAAAGCCTGGGCTCGGGGTGTGAAAGTCCAATCAAATAGTAACCTCCGTCCTTGGCCGGCCCAAGAACAAGATTTTTTTCTTCCAGTGCTTCATACGCTTCGACCATCCGTCCGGCTTGAAGTCCAATCGTGTCGCTCCCGGCGGCAATGACTCGACGGGGCGAGAGGGTTGGGTTGAGGGTAAAAAAATCGAAAGCACAACGCAATCTTTCCCCTAAGTTTCCCCCGCTTTGGGGAATGAAGAGATCCCCTTTCGGGAGCCAAGATTTTATTTTTGCTTCCGCTTCGGGCGGATCGTAGGCGACCACAAGCGAGACCCCTCGGTCCTTTAAGGAAACAAGGCTTCTGAAGTTCGTCTCGGCAAGTTGACGATAGATCGCGGCGGCGCGCACGTCCCCCACCTTCTTCGCGAGCCTCGTCTTGACTTTTCCGGGCTCAGGCCATTTGACAAAGTAGAGAAGGATTCGCACGACTCAATTGACTTCCGACACTGAAATGATCCGGTCGAAGAGAGAGCCGAGATAAGAATTCCCGTTTAACGTGAGATCCGAAACGACGACCTGATTGATGCGGCGTTTTTCATCAGAGGTCATCGAAATTCGCTCGGCCCAGGTCGAGTGAATCACGTAAAACTGGCCGTTCCGTTCCCCCAAATAAATCATCTGATGCAGCGGCATCCGAAGCAGCGTGACGCCGGGCGTTCCCGCACGAATCGCTGCGATCTTTCCCTCGGGGTCCCGCATCGGGCGGAAATGATTAATCTGTGTCCCCACGAACATCTGCTCCTTCGAGGTCCGAGGCATATCGATTCCAAAGGGGAGGAAAATATCCTGCGTGAAGCCGGAGCAGTCACGGCCGTCATACATCCCGCCCCAGCCGTAACGGGCGCCGAGAAGTTTAAAGGCCTGCCGGATGACGTTCCGCTGGGTGAATAAAAGGAAGCCTCGCGAGACGTCACTTTTCAAATCCACGTAAGCGCGCCCCAGAACCACTCCTCCTCCTTCGCCCCGGATCGGCATCCAGATGACGTAAGCCGCCGGCCCCTCCCCCGCCAGCGGAAGAACCGTCCCCATGCTCGCCTTTTGATTCGGGGCCGTGAGTGCGGCATCGACAAAAATCGGAATGCTCTCGCCCGTCACCACGAGCGGGCGTTCTGATTTCACATACTTTTTAAGCCGGTCCCTTGTCTTAAAAATCGCAATGTCTTTCGCCTGGACCCACCCTCGGGCGTAAGGGGCCTCGACATAAAGCCACCGGCCGTCGCTTGACCGGTGAGTGACCGCCACCGGCGTCCAAAGTTTAATGAGGGTGAACTGGAGCTGGTCGAATTCGATGTCGCCAATCTCCTCCAACATTTTGATATCGCTCGGAAGCGCCCGGACGGAAGTCGCCTTGGCCGCCGCGCCCCAGCGGATTTGAATTCGGTCCGGAATCGCGCCAAGATTCAGAACGGGTTTAATCTCATTCTCAAAAAGTGCCGGCGGGATTCTTTCGCCGTCGACCCCAAAAAGGATTCGGCCCTTGAGGGTGTTGTATTCCAGTTCGATCTGCTCTCGAATCGCCCGTCCGGTCCTTGACGGCTCCATCTCAAAGATATTGAATCGCTCCGGGAGCGCCGCATGGATGTCTTCATTAAACTGCTTCAGCTCCTCGGGTGCCTTAAGGGGCTGGTCGGGATTCGGGAGGCGGTCAATCCAGTAGTCGGGCGAAAGCTCTTCGCCGGTGATTGTCGTCAGAACGAGCGGGCCCTCCGGCATGGGAGGAAGCTCTTCCGCCCAAGTGAGCGGCGAGAGAACAGACGTGAGAAAAATGAGGGAGAAAACCTTGGCCAAGCCTCTCACCCCCACCCTCTCCCTAAAGGGAGAGGAAGAAACTAAATCTTCCCTCCTTCCACAGGGAGAGGGAGAAACTAAATCTACCCTCTCCCCAAAGGGCGAACGAGCAGTCAAATTCCTCCTCTCCCGATAGGGAGGGGGAGAAAACAAATCTTCCCTCTCCCCTCTGGGGAGAGGGCTAGGGTGAGGGGTCAACCGCAACGGCCCGTTTTCTGACAGATTTCTTTCACCCAT
>CAYJTI010000095.1:5189-5693 GCA_964373135.1 uncultured bacterium
CCTAATACACCCCCCCCCCCGCCTGTTGGGGTGGTAAAAACACACCCCCCCCCCCCCCCCGGGGGGGCCGGGGGCGGGGGGGCGCCCACAACCGCAACGGCCCGTTTTCTGACAGATTTCTTTCACCCATCGGGTTCCTCGCCATTCTCTTAACGACTCCAATGAAAGTGGAAGCACCCCTCTCCAATTTTTATCGTTCTTCAGGCCCGGAAAGTTAATCCGAAAGGCCCCGGCGTCCCAGGCGATTTTCTCATCGATCGAGAGCCAATCGCTTAAAAGCTGAAGGCTGAAGATGGAGGCCGTCTCGTGGATTCGCTCAAGCGCCCGCCGGGCCACCTCAAAAACCCCCGCTTTTTTCCCGCCCAAGCCAAGATACTGCAGGAATTTTCTGCGGTCATCAGGATTTCTCGCGAGCTCCCCTTCGAGCCAGCCCGTGAGGCCCGGCAGGTCATGGGTCGTAATCATTGCGACCGAATTCGCTCGATAAAGCTCTGGTTTTCTAAA
>CAYJTI010000096.1:0-5685 GCA_964373135.1 uncultured bacterium
TTCGAGGGCCCCTTTGTCGAGGGAGAGATTTTCCGAAAAACCGGTTCCGACGCGAATCATTGGAGTTTGAAGGGATTATATTCTGGATTTTTCATTTTGACTAGACTTGAGAAGAAAGAGAAGGGCGATGCCGGCGAGGAATCCGCCCACATGCGCCCACCACGCCACCCCGCCCGCGGCCGTCAGGGCAATGGAGGCCGTTCCGTTGAGAAACTGAGCCAGGAACCAAAAGCCGAGGAGGAAGAGCGCTGGAATTTCAACAATTCGATAATAAAGAGGGTAAAGAGGGATAAGCGTCAGGATCTCGGCGTGCGGATGGAGAATGAGATAGGCGCCGAGGATTCCGGCCACGGCCCCGCTGGCACCGACGGCCGGAAGCCCGGAATTCAGATTGAAGGCGGTGTGGACAACGCCCGCAATGATTCCGCAGGCAAGATAAAAAAGGATATAACGGAAGTGTCCCAGCTCGTCTTCCACATTGTCCCCAAAAATCCAGAGCCACCACATGTTCGAAATCAAATGAAGCCAGCCTCCGTGGAGAAAGACAGAGGCGAAGTAGGGAAAGAGAAGGGAGCTCAAAGTGACGCCGGGCTCTTGTCCAAGAAGGGACCATTTTTTCGGAACCACCCCCAGCTCGAGGAGGGCCGCTTCAAGCCCGGGTCCCAGCTCAAGCTCCCAAAGGAAGGCAAGGACGTTGACAACGATGAGGCTCACCGTCACAATGGGAAACCGGTTTGAAGGATTGGCGTCTCGAAAGGGAAACATGGCGTGGATTATACGAAAGAAAAAGGTGCCTGGCACCCAAAAGGTGCCAGGCACCTTTTGGGTGAAACTTTTTGGCGGTAAAGCGCCGCCTCTTTTTTCCAGGGATGTCGCCTGCGCCGTGATTTGGCGGGAGGGGAAAATTTTGATTGCACGGCGGCCCAAAGGCTCCCATCTTGGCGGGCTCTGGGAATTTCCGGGCGGAAAATGTCTCGGGGGCGAGAGTCTCGGGGGGTGTCTTGAGCGCGAGAGCTGGGGAGAGCTTGGGGTGAAGGTCCGGCCGCTTCGCTTTCTCATGCGGATTGACCACATGTATCCCGCAGAAAAGGTGTCGCTCTATTTTTACGAATGTGCGCTCGCCGAAGGAAACCCTTGGCCGAAGGGTTGTCCCGAGTTCCGCTGGGTTCGGCCTTTCGAACTCCGGGACTTTGAATTCCCCCCGGCCGACACCAAAATTCTCCGGTACCGGTTCTGCCGGGGACAGTTTACAAATCTGTAACGTGTCCCCGCCAGAACCGGTACCGAAAATTTTGATTGTTTGGCTGGGCCTTTTACTCTTAATCGCCGGCGGCTGCGGTAAAAAGGGAGAAGAGGTGCCCGGCCTGCCTCTCGGCCAGGCGGTCACCGAGGCGCCACGCTTTCAGGTCGAGACCGTTGTCGAGCGAGCTCTCGCTGGTTCAGTTCAAGGCGAAGTGCTCTTTGAAGGAGAGGTGCCGGCCCAAACGGTTCTTCAAATGGAGGGGAACCCTGAGTGCCGGGCGCTCCACCCGCCGGGAAAAATTTTAGGGGGCGATGTCCTCGTTCAGGACGGAAAACTCCAAAACGCCTTTGTCTACATTAAGACGGGGTTAGAAGGGAAAACCTTTTCTCCCCCCGAGACGCCGGTCATTGTGGATAACCGGACCTGCATTTATCAACCGCACGTGGCCGGGGTGATGATGAATCAGCCGGTTGAACTTCGCAACAGCGACCCCACCCTCCACAATGTCCATGCGCTCCCCGAGAAACAGAAGGAATGGAATGTCGGCCTCCCCTTCCAGGGGATGAAGCTCGTCAAAAAATTTTCCGAGCCCGAAGTGATGGTCCGCTTGAAATGCGACGTCCATCCCTGGATGGCGGGATATATCGGCGTTCTCGCCCACCCTTATTTTTATGTGACGGGGGCGGACGGACGATTTGAGTTACAGAATCTCCCGCCGGGAGACTACACGGTAGCGGTTTGGCATGAGCGTTTCGGGACACTGGAACAAACGGTGAAGGTTGGGGAGGGAGAGATTAAGGAAGCGGTTTTTCGGTTTCCAGCCTAGGACCAATGGGGACAGGCACCCAAAAGGTGCCTGTCCCCATTTCCCTTTTAAAAATTCGCTCCCGCTTTGCTTGAGACCTTTTCGATAAGAAACCACGCAATCGCAAATCCCGCCAGAAGGGCGGCCAAGACCGTCGGCGTGTTAAAGGCCGGATAGTGGCTTGCGGCCCCCATTGAAAAGAGCAAAGGGACTGAGAGATACGTGTTGATTCGAGAGGTGAGGAGGGCTCGTTTGGTGAGGGCCTCCGCATTCGCTGGGGGCGTTCCGGATTTGACCCCCGTGATTAGTTTCTTTTGAATCGGCCAGAGGATGAACCAGACATTGAACCACATAATCGTGCCGAGCCCCGCACCCATCGTAATCCATTTTCCCCAGGTGGAATTGAAGAGCCCGCCCGTGCCGTAAAGGCCGGCATCCGTGGCGACGAAAATTTTCCAAAGGATGTAGGCGTAGCCGGAAAGAATCGTAATCATCGCCCCCCACCGGAACCACCAGAGCGCCCGGGGCATCAATTGCGGCACGACCACTTTCTTCGTCTGAGCGTCCATCGTTTTTCCGAAAGGCGCGTTGACGAAATTGAAGAAGTAAAGATGTCCAATCCAGACAATGCCGGCGAGAAAGTGAATCCACCGCAGGATAAAAAGTGTGACGGTGTGAAGATCCAACGTTAAAGTCTCAGGCATGGCACCCTCCTCCGGTTATGACGGGTTTTGTGGCAGCGGGCTATTATCTTACGGCGAACCCGTTTAATTCAATCGTATTTTTCGAAGAAGATCTGGTCTTTCGCGAAGCCCATTTCGAGGGCGGTCTTCTGGACTTCGGTAATCATATTCGTGAGGCCGCAGATGTAGAGGTGGGCTTTCTGGGGTTCGTGGAAACTTTTCTGGAGGACCTTCTGAACATACTCCCTTTCGCCGGTCCAAGTTTTTGGCCGGGAGACAGTAGACAGATAATGAAAATTGGAAAATTTCGCCGCCAGCTCTTTCCATTCGTCCTCATAGAGGATATCGGTTTCGTAACGGTTGCCGAAGATAAGCCAGATCTCGCGGTCGGTCCCGTCTTTAAAAAGTTGTTTAATCATTGCGCGAAAGGGGGCGATTCCCGTCCCTGTCGCTACGAAAACAAGGTGTTGAGGAAAAGGTTTCTTCAAGAGAAATCGCCCGAGCGGTCCCTGGACAGGGAGCGTGTCCCCCTCTTTTAATTTCCAGAAGTAATTCGTCATAAATCCGCCTTCGATTCTTTTCCAGACAAGGTCGATCGCGCCCTTTTCGTAGGGAGGCGAGGCGATGGAATAGGGCCGTTTAATGATTTTGTTTGGGTCTTCATTGGAGGCGGCCATCGCATTGACAAATTGGCCCGGCTCAAAGTCAAACACGGTCCCGGCCGGAAAGACCAGTTTGAAATGGCGGTTTTCCTGGACCCCCATGTCCATCACCTTTTCGATTCGAGTCGTGAAAATCCCTGCTTTCATCGGGTTTTCCTTCTATTTCGGCTTTGGGAGGGGGATTATACAGGAAAATCGTCCGATTGACGCCCATCCCACGCCCCTCTAAGATTGGTATGTGGCCCCTTACGAGTATTTTGACCATACGGCCGATATGGGGATGCGCTCCCAGGGCAAGGACTTGGCGGAACTCTTTACGAATTCCGCGCTTGGGATGTTTGGCCTCATTGCGGCGCTCGGGCAATTCGAGCCGAAGGATGCGCTCGATGTCCTTCTTGAAGCCGACAATGCGGAGGAACTATTATGGAAGTGGCTGCGCGAGCTCCTTTACCTTTTCGCCACGCAGAAGATGGTTTTCAAGGAATTTGAATACAAGGAGCTGAATGAAAAAATGGTCTGGGCCACCTGCTGGGGCGAGTGCTTTGATTCCGAGAAACATGAATCCGAGCGCGAAGTGAAGGCCGTGACGCACCACGGTTTTAAAGTGGAAAAAACCGGTGACGGCTGGAAGGCCAAAGTGATCTTCGACATTTAAAAGGGGACGGGCACCTTTAGGGGGACAGGCAAAGTGAGCGCAGGTTCAGGTGCCTGGCACCTGCATTCATTCCCTCTCCCCCGGAGGGGGAAAGGGTTAGGGTGAGGGGAGGAGAGAAATTGGCTGAAGAGATAAAACTGAGAAAGATTGATGATTACCGGTGGGAAATCCCGAAAGGGACTTTTCCCGGGATGCGGGTGCCGGGACTCATCTTTGCCGATGAGAAGCTCCTTGAAAAAATCCGAGGAGACCAATCTTTAATCCAGGTCGCCAATGTCGCCCACCTTCCCGGCATCGTCAAATATTCTCTCGCCATGCCCGACATCCACTGGGGCTACGGTTTCCCCATCGGCGGTGTCGCGGCCACTGACCCGGACGAAGGCGGAGTCGTCGCCCCCGGCGGTTTAGGATACGATCTCAACTGCGGCGTCAGGTTGGTTCGGACGAATTTGACAGAGAAAGACGTCCGGCCGAGACTGCGCGAGCTCGTTCAAAGACTTGTCAGTCAGGTTCCCTGCGGCGTGGGACGGTCAGGAGCGATTCGAGTCGGAAGAGAAGATGGAAAGAAGCTTCTTCTCGAAGGAGCTCGGTGGTCGGTCCAAAAAGGTTACGGAGTCGCCGAGGATCTTGAACATACCGAAGCACGAGGGGTCCTTGAAGGAGCAGACCCCGAGGCCGTTTCAAACCGGGCTTATGAGCGGGGAAGCGACCAGCTCGGGACTCTCGGTTCAGGGAATCATTTCTTGGAAATTCAGGTCGTTGACACGATCTTCGACGAGGAGCGAGCGAGGGTCTTTGGGCTTGAGAAAGATCAAATTACGGTGATGATTCATTCCGGCTCCCGGGGTTTCGGTTATCAAATCTGCGATGATTTTCTGGAGGTTACAAGAAAGGCTCTGCACAAATACGGCATTCACGTCCCTGATATTCAATTGGCCTGCACGCCGGTGAAATCTCCGGAAGGCCAGCAGTATCTGGGAGCGATGCGCTGTGCGGCCAATTATGCGTGGAATAATCGCCAGTGCCTGATGTATCTGGCGCGTGAAGTCTTTGAGAAATTCTTCGGCCGGTCTTGGCAAGACCTTGGAATGAACCTTGTTTACGACGTGGCTCATAATATTGGAAAGTTTGAAAAATATCGTGTGAACGGGAAAGAAAAGACTCTGTGGATTCACCGCAAAGGCGCCACCCGGGCTTTTCCGCCCGGGCACCCTGAGCTTTCGAGGGATTACCAGAAAACAGGACAGCCGGTGATTATCCCGGGCGACATGGGGAGAAATTCTTATGTGCTGGTGGGGACGAGCCACGCCATGGAGGAGACCTTTGGGACGACCTGTCACGGGGCCGGGCGGGCGATGTCACGCGCCGCCGCGGTGCGGGATGCCAGGGGCCGTTCCATTGAGAGAGAGCTGGAGGCAAAAGGCATCATTGCCATCGGCCGTGGCCGAAAGGGTCTCGATGAAGAACAGCCGTCGGCTTATAAGGATGTGAATGACGTCGTGGAGGTCGTGCACCAAGCCGGGATTGCGAAGAAAGTTGCACGAATGAGACCTATCGGAGTGATCAAGGGTTAGACTCTCACCTTGAGTTTGGCACTTTTTCCCTCTCCCCTCTGGGGAGAGGGCAGCGAAGCAGTC
>CAYJTI010000097.1:0-5598 GCA_964373135.1 uncultured bacterium
TCTTGGGAAAGAAATGCACCAACGCGTAAATCAAATTCGTCACGAGAAGACTCCCTTTCGTAGTCCACAGCTCCTTCAGCGTCAAAAATAAAAATCCGCGAAAGAAGAACTCTTCAATCGCTGCAATCAGGGCCCCGGCCCCGAGCGCCTTCAGAAAGAGGCCCGTCCAGCGCCAAAAATCGGTTTCGTGAATCTGCCAGAACCGAACCCCCAAGCCCCACTGAACCAAACTCAGCACGAGAACCAGCCCCACCCCCCAAAGAAATCCCGCTCCGAGTAAGGCAAGGGACCCCTTTCGCCACCCGAGCCCAAGCCGGCCCAGACTCTCCCGCCGGTCCTTCAGGAGCCACAGAACCAGGCCGACAGTCCCAATCATTATTAATCGGCGTAAAATGCGGTCGAATTTAAAGGGGAGAAAGGCCGCCAGCCAGGGCGCCAGGAAAGCGCTCACAAGGAGAACCAACCCAAAGCCGGCCAGGAACTTAAGAACCGTCTTCGCAATCTCTCTCATTGGACCTTCAACGTAAGCTCTAATTCCACCGCCGCATTCAGGGGAAGGCTCGCCACCCCCACGGAAGTCCTCACGTGTCGTCCCTTCTCTCCCAAGAGTTCCACGAAAAGCTCAGAAGCGGCATTCATCACGTCACTTTGTCCGTAAAAATTATCGGCCGATTGAACGAATCCCAAGACTCTAACGATCTGTTCGATTCGATCCGCTCCAATCTCTGACCGAATTAAACCCAGCGCCTGAAGCGCCGCCCACTCGGCCGCCCGCCTTCCTTCCTCCACCGTCAAATCCTTTCCCACCTTTCCTGTGACAACCTTCCCTTCCGCATCTTTTGAAATCTGCCCGCTGAGAAATGCAAATCCCCCGGCCAGAAGAACCGGCCGGTAGCTTCCCACGGGCTTCGGAGACGGCGGGAGTTTGAGGCCCCGGCGTTTCAACTTCTCATCCCAATCAACGCTCATCGCTGGGCCCGGATTAAGGTCGAGATCCCGAAGGTAAAGGGGAATATTGAAATGCGGCTGAATCCAAAACGCTCAAGTTCTTTGGCAATTTCGGAGGGCGAGGGAAAGGCCTGAATCGATTCAGAGAGAAATCGATAGGCGGTCCGGCTGGAGGAAATAAGCCGGCCGGCCGTCGGCAGAAAAAATTTGAGGTAAGGCGCATAAAGCAGCCGGCCCAGAGGCGAGGTCGGGCGAGTGAGACAGAGGAACGAAACTCTGCCGCCGGGCTTGAGGACTCGGTGGACCTCCTCAAAAAAATGGGGGCGGTCCTTCACGCTTCGGAGCGTGAAGGCGGCCGCCACCACATCAAACGTTTCTCTTCCAAACGGGATTTCATGGATGTCCGCCTGAATCAACGGGACCTCCACCGGGAGTTTTTCTTGAGCGAGGCGAAGCATCGGCCTTGAAAAATCGATGCCGGCGGCGAGGCGCCACGTTTTCTTTCGAAGAAAATATTCGAGAAACCTTCCGGTCCCGACCCCTAAATCGAGGAGACACTCCTCCCGGCCCGAGAGCGTCAACTCGACCGCCCGGCGCCGCCAAACTTCATCGAGGCGAAGGCTCAAGACGCTATTGATGAGATCGTAGCGGGAAGCGATTTGGTCGAAGAGGTTCCGGAGCGTCTCACGATCCGGGGAGGCGAGACCGAGGCCCATCAATGAAACACGCGGAGGATTTCGTAATTCGTGTTCCGCTGGGCGGGGGTGTATCCGGCCTCGCGAATGAGGCGGATTAAATCTTCCTTTCGGGTGCCCGAGGCGCTCATCCCGGTCGGCTCAAGCACCTTATCTTCGAGGAGGGTGCCGCCCAGGTCATTCGCCCCGAAGGCGAGGGCGATTTGTCCCAACTTAATCCCTTCGGTGAGCCAGCCGGATTGAATATTTTCAAGGTTGTCGAGAAAAAGGCGGCTCATCGCCAAGGTCCTCAAATAATCCTCGCCTCCCGCCGGGCGAAAATGACTCATGCGTGGGGTCCCATGGGGAGAGAGGGTCCAACAGATAAAGGCCCGAAATCCTCCGGTCTCGTCCTGAAGATCCCGGAGCCTCTTTAAATGCCGCACTCTTTCTTCAACGGTTTCAATGTGTCCAAAGACCATCGTCGCCGTGGAGCGGAGCCCCGCCTGGTGAGCCGTCCGCATAAAATCAATCCATCCGTCCGAATCAATCTTCTTCGGGCTGATGGCATCGCGCACCCTCTCCACGAGGATCTCCGCCCCGCCCCCGGGAATTGAATTGAGGCCGGCTTCCTTCAACTGGACGAGAACGTCTCGAAGCGGCATTTTTTCCTTCTTCGCAATGAAATCGATCTCCACCACGGAGAACGAATGAATGGCAATTTGGGGGAATGCCTTGCGAATCGTTCGAATCATCTCGAGGTAAAAACTCAGCGGAAGCTTTGGATTGACGCCCCCTTGAATCAAAACCTGAGTCCCGCCCATCTCGGCCACCTCTCGCACCTTTGCCAGAATTTGCTCCATCGTCAGGGTGTAGGCCTCCCCATCCTCCGGCCGCCGGTAGAAGGCGCAAAAATCACAATCAACGATGCAGGCATTGGTGTAACTAATATTTCGGTCCACGATGAAAGTCCGGACCGGGGTGGGATGCAGCTGAGCGGTGACTCGACTCGCCGCTTTTCCGAGCCGCCAGAGCTCGCAATCGAAAAGCTCAACTGCCTCCTCGACCGACAGCCGCTTTCCTTCCAGACGCCTTCCCAAGATTTCGTCAAATCGATTCATCGATGAATTCCAATCTCCCGGCTCGAGGCGAGACCCCAAGCTCATGGGCGTATCGGAAGAAAAGTTTGAGGCCCTCGAGCATTTCCCGGTCTAAACCGTAATTCAGATTAAAGAGGTAACCAAAGAGCGCGGCAAACTTCTCATCCGCCAGCGCGAGTCCGAGTCCCTCCCGAAGGAGTTTCTCGATATCCTCGAGATTCGCTCGGAGATTCAATTTGAGCCGCTCGTAAAAAGCGGTGACCAAGCGCTGGTGCTTTTCGTAATAATCCTTCCGCACGGCCCAGACGGAGAAGCAAAAGGGCTTCCCGGTCCAATTCCACCAAAGTTCACTCAGGTCGGTCCTGAAAATGAACTCGGACGACCGAAAAAAGAGGGCGGTATCCCCGATGGCGAGACACGCCTTCGAATTTTGAAGCCTCTCATCGGGCTCGCCCCCTTCGACCCGAAACCGGTTCTCGAAACCAAATTTAAATTTGAAGAGAATCTTCACGAGGGCCGCGGCGCTCAGACTTTCCTCCGAAAGCGAAATCCAAGCCCCGTTGAGCCCCTCGACCCTTTCCTTGGAAAAGAGGAGGACACTCGCCGAGAAATCGCGCGAGCCGATGGCGAGCCCCGGAAAAAGAAGGTAATCCTTCTGATGGTTGAGGTATTCAAGCGAGGAAATGGGGGCCATCTCAATCCGGCCCTCGTACATTTCACGATTGATTTCTGTGGGGGAACCGCTGACCTCAGCCACCTCGCAATCCTCGAATCCCGCAGCAGGAAAAAGATGGTGATAAAAGGGAAGGGTGTTGGTGTACCGAATCCGTCCGAGCCGGAGCGTCGCAACGGTTTTTGTTTTCATCCGACTGCGGACGCGCTGGCGTTCCAGGTCTTCCCGGTCCATCGTGGATAAACGGCGTGGGAAATTTCAAGGGAATCGAGAACCTTTCCCACGACGAAATCGACGAGATCTTGAATCGTCTCGGCCCCGGAATAAAAACCGGGGCTCGCCGGAATCACGCGGACTCCAAGCCGGGCGAGTTTGAGGAGATTTTCCAGATGAATGGAACTTAACGGAGCTTCGCGGGGAACGATGACAAGGCGCCTCCCTTCCTTAATCGTGCATTCGCCCGCGCGGTGAATTAAATTGACGCTCGTCCCCGCGGCCAGATGACCAAAGGTGCCGGTGCTCGCCGGAATCACAACCATCCCCTGTGTCGGATAGGAGCCGCTTGCAATCGGCGCCGTGAGATCTTTGTGGGAGTAGAGCGTGACTCGACCCAAAACCGAGGCCTCGAAGAGAGAAGAAAAAGCCTTTTTATCCGTGAGGCTGGAGAGGGAGACTCGAAGTTCTTCTTGAATCACAAGACGGCCGGCATCGGAAATCACGAGCGCCATGTCGTAACCGAGTTCGGCCAGGATTTGAACAAACCGGATGCCGTAAATCGCCCCGCTGGCCCCGGTGACGCCGACGACATAGGGTTTCATTGTCTTTCCTACCTCCTCCAGCCCAGATCGAGAAGCGTCGCGAGAAACACCGAGGAGCTGACCCCGACATTCATTTTGAAAAAGGCCTCTTCGATTTTCTCGACCCCAAACCGGTGAACCAATCGATGTTCCCGCAATAAGAAAAGCGTGACGAGGAGCATCCCGAGCCCGTAAATCCAGCCCCGTTCTGCCAGGGCGCCGGCACCGGCCCATGCCGAAACCGCCGTCAGGTGTAAAAGTCCGGCCAGCCAGAGAGCTTTTTTCTCACCCAGATCGGCCGGCACCGACCGAATTCGGAACGCCCGGTCGAACTCCTTATCCTGGAGGGAATAAAGGATGTCAAAACCGGCAACCCAACTCGCCACCCCGATGAGAAGGAAGGCGGGCGTCCACCCGAAATCTCCCCGGCTTGCGAGCCACGCCCCGTACGGAGCAATTCCGAGTATGATACCGAGGCAAATGTGCGAAAGCCAAGTGAATCTTTTGAGGTAGGGGTAGATCCATGCCAATAAGATTGGAATCGGGCTCAGGGAAAAACAAAGCGGGCCCAAGCGCCAAGCGCTCCAGAGAAAAATGGCGACGGAAATCGCAAGACTTGCCCAGACAAACCGCGGCGTCAGCTTCCCTTGGGGAAGGGCACGGTTCTTTGTCCGCGGATTCTTCGCATCAATCTTCCTATCGATGAGGCGGTTGGCCGCCATCGCAAATGTCCGGAAACTCACCATCGCTACGGTAATCCAGAGAAAAAGAAACGGCCGGGGAAGCCCCTCCTCGGCCAGGAAGAGGCCGAGGTAGGCGAAAGGGAGCGCAAAGAGAGAATGCTCAAACTTAATCATTTCCAGGAAGACTCGGACCCGGTACCAGGGGGACGGTTCTGGCAAGGGGGGTTTTGGTGCCAAAGGCGATTGAGCCCGTCCTTGCCAGAACCGTCCCCAAAACCTTTTTAATCGCATGCCGCGCCCCGCCTTTCTTCTTTGCCTGTCCCCTTAAAGGAGCCTGTCCCCTTTTGTCCCCTTTGGGCCGTCGATGAGGCCGTATTCCCGCCAGCGGCGAGTCACCTGCTCTTTCACCTCGGCCGTCATGACGATATCCTCCGGCCATGGCCGCTGCATCCCCTCCTCCGGCCACTTGCGGGTGCAGTCGACTCCGATCTTTGAGCCAAAAAAGTCCTGCGAGGCGGAGATATCGAGCTCATCGAGCGGGCCCTCGGTCAGAAGAATATCCCGCTTCGGGTCAACATTGTTGAAGGCGCGCCACGCCACTTCCCGGGGATCGTGAAGGTTCACGTCGTGGTCGAACACAAGGACCATCTTCTCGAACATCATCTGGCCAAATCCCCACAAAAGATTCATCACCTTCTTCGCCTGCTGCGGGTAGCTCTTCTT
>CAYJTI010000098.1:0-5588 GCA_964373135.1 uncultured bacterium
AACGCCTGCGGGCATCCAAAATCTCGATTCCGGCGAGCTTCCCTTGCGTATCAAATCAACCCGCGCCGAGATGCGGAAGGTGAAATCGGAAGGAAAATTAGGCAGGTTTAGGTTTGTGGTGGGAAGGACGGGAATGCCAGCGACTGACCAGAGTGGAAGTAAGCCATACCGCGAGAGCAAATACCCCGATACCGTAGGCCGTAAATTCGAAAGTGGTCATTCTTTCTCCTTATCGTCCGGAATGGTCCAATATCCTAAGGCCCAAGTTCCGAATGCCATGGTCAATCCGGCGACAGCCATTTTCCAGTTTAAGACCTGGCTTGTCAAGCTGCCGATGCCCGTTACCGTGGCAAAATACTTAGCCACATCCATTAGCATCTTGCCCGATTCGTATTTGCGAGTCTTGTCTTTCATAGCCATTCATCCCGGTTTTGCAATCTCATTCATTCCCGGAGAGTTTATTAGCAATATAGAAAATAGTCAAGTATTACTTTATCTATTTTTAATACCTTCAGGAGTGTTTATCTTCCGCCACCGGGCCCAGGTGCGTCCGCCACAAGGCGTTGGCGGACGCGGCGAACAGCCCCCGCCTGCCAGCTGGCGGGCAGGCGCCAAAGATTTGTGGCGGGCCGAGGTGCGGAGTTTTGCTGTCACAGCAAAGGAAGGAACGCTTTATCATCAAAAGAAAATGGTACGCTCCGTTGAAATTGAAATTTCGGATGCAGAGAAAATCCTGGAACTACCGCTCGTAAGAGTCTCAGCCGCTTTTCCGAGCGATCTCATCCGGGAATTAAATGCCCAACGGCTTCAAAGAATGGGCTTTCCGGCCCTCGTGGCGCGGGCAAGCGGGAATCAGGGGGTCATGATTACCAATACCCAGGCGGATAAGACCGTGACCGTTAATCTTACCGACATACCCGAACTGATCAAAAATCTAGAAACGGTTCTCAATGCCCGCCCCGAGGTGCGGAGTCAGGCTTCGAGTGGAGAGAACGTTCTCCCTCTGACGCTTGAAGAGGTAGGCGGGAGCTTAAGGACAATCGCAAAGCCGCGTTCGTTGGCAGGGCTCGAAAGAGAATTGGCTTTATCCCATGAACTGGCAAAGGCAATTCTCAAATATCCCATCCGAAAGGTCTTGGTCGTGGGCGGCGGGGCCTTTTATTTGCCCTTGTTTTTGGCAGCGCGCGGGAAAGAGGTTGTTTTTGTCGATCACACGACTCCGGTTACACAGAGGATGAATCAGCTGGCGGAGACACTTCAAAAAATATCCGGCATTCCTCCCCTGAAATTGAGAACCATCACAGCCAGTTTTGGAACGCCCGATTTTGAAAATATGGGCCTTAAAAACGAAAAGGGAAGTTTTGATCTTGTGACACTCATAGATCTTGTGGGGTCCATTCCATTGGGATCCGTAGGTTGGTTCAAACAGGCAGATTGGCTCCTGAGGTTGGACCAAGGCTACATGATTGTCGACGAAGACTTCAGTTTATTGCATCCAACGGCGGCTGAGAAGGGGATCCGACAAGATTTTGAGGGGGCCTTTCCAAACCGGATTTTGTTGGAAGAAGGAAGGGGATTTGAAGGAATTTATAATCTGAGAGAGAAAAATTATTTTTACCAGGTCCGAGGCGAAAAAGATTATCGCTATCTCCTCGAGACCGCCAATCAGGCACAGACGGTTATTGATGATTATGCCGCCGCCGTGAGGGCTAACGAAAACCAGCGGGCCGAAGAGATTGAAAAGCGGATAGACCATTTTCTTCAAATCGCCTTAACCGACCCACAAGCCATTCCCGCTCCTGGTACCGAATCCAATCTCCACAAAAGCGCAATCTGGGTCAAAGGCCGGATCGAATCGATTAAGAAATCCCGCGCCGAGGTGCGGGGAAATAAAAGACAATTAACAACGGGGAAGAGGGAAGAAGTGAAGAGGGCGAGTCTTTCAGGAACTCAAGTCAATTCCCTCGACGGTGACTTTGGCGAGCGCTTTGTCATCAAAACGCCTGCGGGCATCCAAAATCTCGATTCCGGCG
This sequence comes from uncultured bacterium, assembly GCA_964373135.1. Classification (GTDB taxonomy): domain Bacteria; phylum Omnitrophota; class Omnitrophia; order Omnitrophales; family JACQLI01; genus CAYJTI01. The sequence goes on from CAYJTI010000098.1 coordinate 2,034, forward strand.
AGCTTCCCTTGCGTATCAAAGTCGGCGACAATTCCCTCGGCCAAGGGCTTGCTCGTAACGGGGGTCTCGATAAACCGGATGTAAAGGGCGCCGACTTTAGAATCGTAGGTAATCCGCATAAGGTCTCCTCTAAGGATTCTTCAGGACTTCGTCGTGATTTCCAACCGCACGTAAGTAAATTGAGTCCCCAAGAATCTCAAACGACACACGATATTGGATATCGATACGAGCCTCCCACACGTTTCGTGTCCCCTGAATCTTCTTTACGTGGAGAGAAGGGTGTCTTAGGTTTTGACACAGCCGGCTTATCTGTTTATCCGTCTTCTTTTGAATGGAGGAAGGGAGTTTTCGGTAGTAACGGCGAAAGCTCTCGTAGGCAAAAACCTTCACGAACGCAGAGAAGAAAGAAGACCTTCGAGCGTGCCGTCAGCAAGGATACGGCCCCGTCTTTTGTCCCGGACAGCAGCCCGTTCCATCTTTTGCCAGCCCTGCGTCCAGAAGTACGCTTGGTCGAGATCAATCCTGGCGCGGGTTTTAAGAAACAAAGCAAAACGAAGGACCTCCTTGACTTCGGAAGGCGTAAGCTGCCGGAGGACCTTGGCAATCGGCTTGGGAATTTGAGCTTGAATCGAGGTACTCATATCGAAACGAATGGTAACACAACTCCTTTCTTCAGACAACCTTCCCGCCGCGCCGAGATTCGTCAAGAATCTCGGCCGCTTGCGGTGCAGAGGCATTGGGCCTCTGCCCGCGCCGAGGTGCACCCGGCCCGGTCGGGGCCGGGTACTCCTCAGCACTTGCGCCCAACCGGCGCAAGTACAGAGGTGTCCCTGGCAGTGCTGCCAGGGGCTCCTCAGTCCTCGCGTCGGTCGGACGCGAGGGCCGAGGTGCGGGCGGAAGGAGGTAAGAATCCGGGATCCAGGGTGATTGTCTTGGGACAGGCGAGAGGGTCTGAAACTTACGGGATTGAAATCGGGCGTTTCAATCATGCTTCCTACCGTCGGAGTCAGTCTTGGCATGAGGCATATCACAAGATCCTGATTAAGACCCGGCTTGATTCATATGGAGCTCTCAACCTTTTGGGTCAAAACAACATTATGCAATCGCGAACCCACCCCAACGAATCCATAGACGTGTACCTAGTGTGGTCCCGGGTATCTAAATCGTATTGGGTTTACCGGATGGATTTTAACCAGGAGAAGACCTCTGCTTTTTTCTTTCTGATTGAGGGTGGGCGAGACCATGTTTTTCGTGAGTTCCCTCCTCAAGAGTTAAAACAAACCTTCTACGAGGGATGGAAGGGGCCGGATTATCTTTCCCGACATTCCCTCGTCTCTGAAGGAGACCGGGTGTGGGTCCCTTGGTTGCGTACCCCCGCTTCCGGTCTTTTCTTGGAAAGGTTTCGGAGTCAGTCTTACCGCTTTGAAGCCGTAGCGCCTCAAGACCCTGTTTATGGAATCTACCGTTGGCGGAGAGGAGGGCCTCAGCTTTTGGGAGCCTGGGTGAAGGACCGGTGGGTTTCCTTACGCGAGCTTAAGGCTTTCACCTTACGCGTCTCAGACTCCGATACCCAACTCATTCAAGAACTTCAAAGGAAAGCCCAGGAGCTCTGGCCCCAGGATCAAGAGAAAGTGCAGACCGCCCTCCTGGCTGCCCTCGAAGGGATCGCTGGGGGAAACAAGGATCTCGAGACTCTCTTAGCAACAATGAACAAGGCCGTCCAGAAGCTCTATTACCAAGACAAAAGATTCCCTCCTACCATCGAACACATTGAAGAAATACCTTCTGACAGACGTCCTCCCCGCGCCGAGGTGCACCCGGCCCGGTCGGGGTCGGGTACTCCTCAGCACTTGCGCCCAACCGGCGCAAGTACAGAGGTGTCCCTGGCAGTGCTGCCAGGGGCTCCTCAGTCCTCGCGTCGGTCGGACGCGAGGGCCGAGGTGCGAATTCCTTTTGATTTGAATGCGCTGGCTAGGCAAGCAGGAACGGACAATACGCAATGGACTGTCGATATCGGGACACTGCCGCAGGGAAAACTCTGGAATTTTATCCAAAGACTTAGAGCGTCTAACAAAACCCTTCGTACGTCGTCATTGCGAGGAGGCGGAGCCGACGAAGCAATCTCGGTTTTGAGATTGCTTCGCCCCTTCGGGGCTCGCAATGACGTTTTGTTAGGCGCTCTTAATGAACTGGATTTGGATGAGGTTGTCGTTGTGGGCGGCGCCGTTCGCGATACACTGATGGGACGTGCGCCCAACGATATCGATTTCGCCCTCAAGATCGACCTGCCTCCAGCGCTCCAGCAAAAGTTCGAGGAAGATTTAAAACTTCTCACTCCCCGCCAATTGGATAAAAAGTATGAACTGTCTTACCGTGCTGACAAAGTCCTGCATCGGATCGCGGGACGTCTGCAAATCTCTCCCCCTCGGCTCTTTCGCGGGGAAGAGAAATTTGGGGATTTGCCTCTCGAATATAGTTTTTCAAATTATGTGGTCGGTTCCCATCTAATCGATGCAGGCACTCTAAGCGGCTTCACGATTGATCAAATCGCGATGGACCGGAACGGCCGGATTTTTTTACCGCTACATCCATTGGCTTTTGAACATTTGCGTTCCGGCGTGATTTCGATCGATCAGGATGTTCACCACCGGCCGCACATAAGTTTAAAAACCCTTCTCAAAGGAGTCCGATACAAGCATCAATGGGGATTTCAATTTGATCCACAAACTCAGCGTCTGATGGAATACGCCCCCCTCCACCTGCTCGGTAAAATCTACCGCCCTTCCGTACTTCGGCGGCTGTGGCTGACTTTCAAAATTACGGCAAAAGAACTTTATGCGGCATTGAAATCTCCCAGCCTCGGAATGTCTCATTTAAGAATTGCGAAACGGTCCATTATCAGGCTTTGGAAAGGGCCCTTGGAAGACCTTCCCGCCCGCTGGTTTAATAAAGCACTCGCCGCCGTTCGGGATCGCGATGCCTTTCTAAAAGAACTCGAAGAAAAAGGGATTCTGGATCTTTTGCAAAGAATCGGCGCAGCTGCCGCGGAAATCCTTCCTCCCCGCGCCGAGGTGCGGACCGGGGAACCAGATCGAGAGGCGATTGAAACCTATTTAATTGAGCACGAGGAAGCGTGGATCCGATGGCTTGAAAAGGAGAAATGGCATTTTGAGCCGGGCCGTTTGGGCCAGACCATCGGTGACAATCCGGGTGATGACATTGACAAGATTTTCGAGGCCGTCAGCCGGCATTACGGCCCCGTTTATGTTTTACCCTTTAAGGTCTTGGGGCGGGCCGCCTGGTTTGATCAAGACCAAGACGCCGCCCTCTACCTTTCCGAACAACTTTTGAGACGCTCACCCCCCAAATTGGTGGCCGACGCCGTCCAGCATCTCGGCCTTACCTTTGATTCCATGCTGCGTTGGGCCGAGGCCAATCTTGATACCTCGGAGATAGTAACCATTGTTCCTGGCCCCACAGAGCCGGAGAAAGTCAAAGAGCCCCGAGTGGAAAAAATCAGGAGAGAACCCGAGCCCCCACCCGTTTCTGAGGAGA
>CAYJTI010000099.1:0-5565 GCA_964373135.1 uncultured bacterium
TCAAATCATTGGCGCTGCGAGTCGCTCGTGGGAGGGCTTCTCCGCTAACTTGACCCCCACTCCTCAGTTGCGCTAAACCCTTATTTTCCCTAATATGAAGGCTCAAGAATATATCAGTTTCGACATGGACACTCAACTGGAAAAACCGACGAAGGTAAGGCTCCCGAAGACCGGGCTCTGGGTGAATGGGCGCTCGCTCCCGGCCCAGTCCGGCCGCACGTTCGAAACGATAAATCCGGCTACGGAGGAGGTCATTACTCAGGTGGCCGAGGCCGGGGAAGCCGATGTGGAACAGACGGTCCAGGCGGCCCGGAAGGCCTTTGACACCGGGCCTTGGCCCCGGATGAGGGCGAGCGAGCGGGAGAAGCTTTTGAGAAAAATCGCTGCCTTGATTGAGGAAAAAGGGGAAGAACTTGCCCTCCTTGAGACCTTGGACACGGGAAAGCCGATTCAGAATAGCCGCAAAATCGATATCCCGGCCGCCGGAGGTGCGTTCGATTATTACGCCGGCTGGGCCGACAAACTGGCGGGTGAAACTATCCCCGCCGACCCGGACTATTTCTCCTATACGCTCCGGGAACCTTTGGGGGTGATTGGGGCGATTACGCCCTGGAATTTCCCCCTTTGCATTGAATCCCAGAAGGTAGCGGCGGCTTTAGCCGCTGGGAACACTGTAGTCTTAAAACCGGCCGAGCAGACCCCGCTCACGGCGCTCCGGCTGGCCGAGATTTCAGCCGAGGCCGGACTGCCGGAAGGCGTCTTGAATGTTCTCCCCGGATTTGGGCCCGACGCCGGTGCGGCCTTGGTTCGTCATCCCGGGGTCGACGGGATTTCTTTCACCGGGGAGTATGTCACGGGCCGGGAGATTATGAAAAACTCGGCCTCCACGCTCAAACGGATTTCCTTTGAACTCGGCGGGAAGTCGGCCAATATCATCTTTGCCGACGCCGACCTCGACCAAGCTGCGGATTTTGCCTGTGACGGAATTTTTTTCAATCAGGGAGAGGTCTGCTGCGCCGGCTCCCGGCTCTTCGTTGACGAGAAAATCAGGGGGCCTTTTACGGAGCGGCTCCTCGCGAAGGCCGAGCAATGGAAACCGGGCGACCCCCTGGACCCTGAGACCGAAATGGGGGCGATTGTCTCCGAAGAGCAATTCGAAAAAATTTTGCGTTATGTGGAGATTGGAAAGAAGGAGGGGGCGCATCTTTTGCGGGACGGCCGCCAGAAAAAGGAAAGGGGTTATTTTATGGGCCCGACCGTTTTTGACCGGGTCACAAATGAGATGCGTCTTGCGCAGGAAGAAATTTTTGGGCCGGTCCTCGCCCAGATTTCCTTCCGAAATTTTGACGAGGTCTTGCGCGAGGCGAATCGAAGTTTTTATGGACTGGCAGCCGCCGTTTGGACCCGAGACATCCAGAAGGCGCACCGGGCAGTGCGGGCGCTTGAGGTCGGAACGGTCTGGGTGAATTGCTACGGCCAATTCGACCACGCCGTCCCATTTGGAGGCTACAAATTTTCCGGGTTCGGGCGCGAAGGGGGGATTCACACCTTCGATTTTTATACGCAAATGAAATCGGTCTGGATTCGTTTGTGAAAAAGGGGACAGGCACCTTTTGGGGACAGGCACCTAAAGGTGCCTGTCCCCTTTTTCTCTTTCAATGACGCTTGCTGAAAGAATTCACGCGCTGGTTTCGAAATCGATTGCCGATTCTGAAGTGACGGTTCGGGATATGACGGGGGGAGGCGACCATTTCGAGATTCTTGTGGTGTCGCCCGATTTTCGAGGGAAAACCTTAATTGAACAGCATCAGATGGTGCACCGGGTGCTCGAGCCCCTCAAGGATGAAATCCACGCGGTCGCCCTCAAAACCTTGGTTCCCCGGTGAATTTACCTGGACCAGGGGACAGGCAAACCCGTAGATCAAACTGACTTTGTTTGCCTGTCCCCTAAAAGGAGCCTGTCCCCCCAAGGGCGGAGGGGGTAGAATACTTTCGGAGGTTAACCGATGCCAGATACCGTTGAGCGAATCAAATCAGAAATGGCCGCTGACAAGATCGTCGTCTTCATGAAGGGGACACCCGATTTTCCGCAGTGCGGTTTCTCAGCCCAGACCTGCGAAATTTTAAAGAAACTCGGCCGCCCCTTTCATGCGGTGGATATTCTTGCCAATCCCGATATCCGAGCCGCCCTTCCTCAGATTTCCAACTGGCCGACTTTTCCCCAGGTTTTCGTCCAAGGGAAACTGGTGGGGGGGTGCGACATCGTTACCGAGATGTATGAGCGGGGGGAACTCCAGCCGCTTGTGGAGTCCGCTTTCAAAGAATGATTCGGCCGATTCTTTTGGGCGCCGCTCTCCTTGGAATTTTTTCGGAAGGTGCCCTTGCCGCCGAGGCCGCGATGATTGTCGACGGCAAAAAAGTGACGTTGACCTACCAGTTATCGGTCAACGGGACCCTTTTAGAAGAGGCGCAGCTCAAAGAACCTTTTACCTACCTTCACGGAAAGAATCAAATCGTTCCGGGGCTTGAGAAAGGTTTAAGCGGACTCCGGGCAGGGGAGCAGAAAAGAATCCGGGTGCCGCCGGAAGAGGCGTATGGCCCGGTCGACCCGAAGGCCTTTCAGGAGATTCCCAAGGGTAAGCTTCCTCCCGGCGTTCAGGCCGTGAAGGGGACTCTCCTCGAGGCCCGCTCTCCGGAGGGGCTCGAACAGCTTGTGAAAATCGTGGAGGTGAAAGAGAAGAGCGTGGTGATTGACTTCAACCACCCGCTGGCCGGGAAAGAACTGGACTTTGACGTTACGGTTTTGAGGGTCGAATAAAAAAGAATTAGTTTAGGGTTTTCTCACCCGGCTTCCAGTCGCAGCCGGTGAGTTTTCCGGTCTGAAAGGCCTGCAGGGTCCGAAGGGTTTCCTCCACACTGCGGCCGACCGCAAGATCGTTTACGACGGCGCTCCGGACCATTCCCTCGGGGTCAATGATAAAAGTTCCCCGAAGGGCAACGCCCTTTTCTTCCACCAACACGCCGAAGGCCCGGCTCACTTCGTGGCTCGTGTCGCCCATCATTGGAAATTTGACTCCCCCCAGGCCGTGCTCGGTCCAAGCCTTATGGGAATAGACGCTGTCCGTGCTGGCGGTCAGGACCTCGGCCCCGAGTTTTTTGAATTCTTCGTGGTGGGTATTGAAGCCCCGAATCTCGGTCGGGCAGACAAAGGTGAAGTCGAGCGGATAAAAGAAAAGGACGACCCACTTTCCTTTAAAATCGGAGAGTTTGACCTCTTTAAAGGAGCCGTCCGGCATCAAGGCCTGGGCCTTCACCTCCGGCACCGGTTTTCCGACTCTGAGTTCCACGATTTCCCTCCTCTGTGGAAAGGTGAAATTATGCTCCCCAAGTGAAGATTGTCAAGTATACTTTTATACTTTCCCATGGAAATTCCGATGAAAATTCGGATTGGACACAGCCCGGACGCGGATGATGCGTTTATGTTCTTCGCGCTCGCTGAAGGAAAAATTCCGCTCGAGGGTTTCAAAATCGAGCACGTCATTGACGACATCGAAAGTCTGAATCGAAGAGCGTTCAAAGGAGAGCTGGAAGTCACCGCCCTCTCCTGCCACGCCTTTGCACACGTGGCCGGCCGTTACCGCCTCCTTCCCTACGGCGCGAGCGTGGGGGAAAATTATGGTCCGGTGGTCGTAGCGCGAAGGGATTCCCAAGAGAGGAAACTTCGCGGCGCACGGATTGCGGTCCCGGGAAAATACACCACAGCCAACCTTATCCTTCAAATTTATGAGCCGGAGTTTCAGCCGGTCTTTATTCCGTTTGATGAAATTTTCACGGCCGTTGAGAAGGGGAAGGCCGATTTCGGGCTCCTCATCCACGAGGGCCAGTTGACGTTTCAAGAGAGGGGCTTTCGGAAGGTCGTCGACCTTGGGGAGTGGTGGTTTGAGAAATTTGGACTTCCCCTGCCGCTTGGCGTGAATGCCATCCGGAAGGATTTGGGGGAGGAAACGGCTCGGAGGTTCGCGAGCCTTTTCAGGAAAAGTATCGACTATGCCTTGACGCACCGGGAAGAGGCGATGGGATATGCCTTGCGATTTGGGCGGGGGCTTGACCCGAAGCGGGGAGACCGCTTCGTGGGGATGTATGTCAACGATTACGCGCTGGACCTCGGAGAGAAAGGAAGAGAAGCCCTTCGCCATCTCCTTCAGCTTGGAGAGGAGAAGGGCCTCGTGCCGCGCTCGCTACTGCTTGAGCGGCTTGAATCGAACCTTTAACTCGAGAGGGGTTCCGAATTAAGGAACCTTCTTAATGATGAAGTAGAGGGCCAGAATCACAGAAACAGCTCCAAGCGCGAGCTGAACCGTGATTTGTCCTACCCCCAAGGCTAAAATCGGAGCCAACACCCCCGGGATTACCAGCGCCAGACCGTCAACCAAGAGCACCAAACGGGCAACAAGTTTCAATCCTGACATCCTTCCTCACCCCCCTTCTATCCCTAACTAAACGGCAATGGACCCGGATTTCTCTAGTGAAATTTTTTCCGGAGATTTTTTTCTGGCCGGTCGATGTTGACTTAAGCGGCTGAAAGACTTGAAGTTACAACTCTAGATTCCGGTACCGATTCCGGTACCGGTTCTCCGAGAACCGGTTCGCCAGAACCGGTACGCCTAGAGCTCTAAAATCTTGGGCAGGCGATTCAACAGCCGGCAGCCCCGGCGGGTAACGACCACCATATCCTCCAGGCGGACCCCGCCCGCATCTTCGTAGTAAAGCCCGGGCTCCACCGTGACCACCTGACCGGCCTTTAAGATATCCTTTCCGACGCTGATTCGGGGCGGTTCGTGGATTTCGAGGCCGACGCCGTGTCCGGCTCCGTGGAAAAATCCCTGCATCCGGCCGTTCATCTCTCCCGTGCGGAAGCCAAGCGCTTCAAACCGGCGCTGAATTGCGGCGTGAATCCGGCTGCCGTCGGCGCCGTGCCGGATCATTCGGAAGGCGATCTCCTGCCCTTCCCGCACGGCGGCAAACATCCTTTTCAGTTTAGGGGAGACCTTGCCCCGCACCACGGTGCGTGAAAGGTCCGCATAGTAGCGGGTTGCGATCGATTGAGGGAAGATGTCCATAATGATTGGCTCATTCGCCTTCAACGGTCCCGAGCCTTCATTGTGAGGATCGACCCCGTCGATTCCCGAAGCCACGATCGTGTGTTGGGCCACGCAGCCCCGTTCTATCAAACTGAGGTTGATGATTTTTTTGATGTCCTCGCTCGTGAGCGTCTTTCCCCGATCGTAAAGTTTTCCCCGGCGAATCGTGGAACGGGCAATCACTTCACAAGCGGCACGGCAGGCGGCCTCGGTGTGACGAAGCGAAGTTTCGATGGCCCGGATTTCCCCGGTCGTTTTGACCATTCGTTTCTCAAAGAAGGGGTCGGGCTTCGCCACGACCCGGAAGCCTTGGTCTCGGAAGGTGTCGGCGTAGGAAATGGGGAAATCACTCGGCACAAGAAGCTCCCGGACCTTTCTTCCTTTTAAGAAATCGGTCACGAGCTCGGCCAAGGCCTGACGTTTC
>CAYJTI010000100.1:0-5511 GCA_964373135.1 uncultured bacterium
CGCTCCTCGAGGAAGGAATCGGCGACACGAGTCGAATTTCTCTCACGGCCGACCCGGTGGAAGAGGTGAAGGTGGCACGAGTCATTCTCGAAGCCCTCGGGCTCCGGCGGCTCGGGCCTCGTGTGGTTTCCTGTCCAAGCTGCGGCAGGGCCGAGGTGGATGTCTTCAAGCTGGCGGAAGAAGTGGAGAAGCGGGCGATGAACCTGAAAGATCCACTCACGATTTCCGTCTTGGGCTGCGTGGTGAATGGTCCCGGCGAGGCGCATGAGTCTGACTTTGGCATCACGGGCGGGAAGGATAAAGGAATGATTTATATCGACGGCCAGCAGCACCGGGTGGTGGGCGAAAAAGATTTGGTCGATGAATTATTTAAAGACATTGAAGGGAAGAAATTCGGAAAAGGGGACAGGCCGCCGTTGTAATGCGGGAGACCTGTCCCCTTTTCCCTGTCAACAGGGCGTGACAAATCACGCCCCTACCCATGAAATTTGATTGCGGTCCTCTTTCGGATCTCCATAAAAAAGTTCAAGCGGGTGAGCGGCTCACCTTTGAAGATGGCCTTCGCCTTTACCAATCGAACGACCTCGCCACCTTGGGTTACCTCGCCTCGCTCGTGAGGCGGCGCTTGAACGGAAACCGGGTTTATTACTCCATTAATCTTCATCTCAATCACACCAATGTCTGCACGGCCCGCTGCCTTTTCTGTGCCTTTGCGAGGCGGCCGGGCGAGAGCGGGGGATACACCTTTTCGCTTGAGGAGATTCAGGAGCGGGTCCGGCAGGCGATTGAGAAGTGGCGGATTAACGAAGTCCATATTGTCGGCGGCCACAATCCGGAGTTGGGGTTGGATTATTACCTCGAGATGATTCAAAAGATCCGGGGAATCAGCTCCACGATTTACATCAAAGCGTTGACGGCGGCCGAGATTCAGGATTTGGCGATTCGTTCTGAGCTGACTCCACAGGAGCTGCTCGTTTCCCTCAAGGGAGCGGGCCTTGACGGCCTTCCGGGCGGCGGTGCCGAGATCTTTGCCGAACGAGTCCGAAGAAAGGTTTGTCCCGACAAGGTGACGGCGGAGGAGTGGCTTGAAATTCACGGGGCCGCCCACGAACTTGGCCTTCGGACGAATTGCACGATGCTTTACGGTCATATCGAAACCATTGAAGAGCGGGTCGACCACGTCCTCCGGCTTCGCTCGCTTCAGGATGAGACGCACGGATTTTATTCGTTTATCCCGCTCGCTTACAACGCGGAAAATACGCCCATGGGGAGATTGGGCGAGCCGGGAGGATGGACGGATCTCAAGGTCTATGCGGTTTCACGTCTTCTCTTCGACAACGTCCCTCACTTAAAGTGTCATTGGACGACGGTCGGCTTGAAACTGGCTCAGGTCGCGCTCTCCTTTGGCGTGGACGACCTTGGCGGGACAAACCTCAACGAGAAAATTATTCACGATGCAGGTTCCGAAACCCCGGTGGACCTTGCCGAGGAGGACCTTCAGTTTCTCATTCGCGAAGCGGGCTACGATCCTTGCTTCGTCGATAGTTCTTACCAATACTTAGAACAGGGGGAAAAGAAGACAGGTCACCACGTGTCAGCGGTTTGGTGACCTGTTGTCCCCTTTTCCAACACAATGACTGAACTTTCCCGTTACGAGCGACAGGTTTTGATTCCGGAGATCGGACTCGAAGGCCAGAAAAAAATTTCCGCCGCCTCCGTTGCCATCATCGGCCTCGGGGCCCTGGGGTCGGTCGCGAGCAATTTGATGGCACGGGCCGGGGCGGGACGCCTCCGCCTGATTGACCGCGATGTGGTGGAGCTTGGAAATCTCCAGCGTCAGGTCCTTTACACGGAAGAAGAGGCCCGAGAAAATCTCCCGAAGGCGGTGGCCGCCTTGGAACATTTGAGGAAGGTAAATTCTGAAATCGCGATTGAGGCGGAAGTTTCCGACCTCAATCCGGAAAATGTTTCCGAACTCCTCGAGGGAATCGATCTCATCCTCGACGGAACGGATAACTTTGAGACCCGTTACCTTTTGAACGATTTTTCCCTGCGCGAAAAAATTCCCTGGATTTATGGCGGAGCCGTCGGCACGGAAGGACTGACCTATGTCATTCTCCCGGGAGAGGGGCCGTGTCTGCGCTGTCTTTTTGAGGAGGCGCCGAGGCCCGGGGAATTTCAGACCTGCGACCGGGCCGGGATTCTCGCACCCGTCTCGCACTGGATTGCCTCCTTTCAGGCGATGGAAGGATTGAAAATTTTGGCGGGACGAAGCGAAGCGGTAGACCGCCGCCTCTGGAAGGGAAACCTTTGGACGAAGGAATTCAAGGCGGTCCGAGTCGAGGCGCTTTCCCAGAAACGCTGCTTGGGCTGCGAGAAGGGAGATTATCCTTATCTGGGCTGGGAACGCGGATCTCGCACCGTGACGCTTTGCGGCCGGAACGCGGTTCAGATTTTTCGGAGCGAGACATCCCCTGTCGATTTCAAGCAGCTCGCTGAGAAGCTTGCGCCTTTGGGCGAGGTGAGATACAACGATTATCTTTTGAAGGCCTCGATTGCCCCCTACGAAATCACGCTCTTCTCAAACGGACGAGCCATTGTCCAGGGGACGGAGGATGCCGCGCAGGCCAGAAACGTTTACGCCAAATTCATCGGCGCTTAGGTACCGGTTCTGGCGAACCGGTTCTGCCGATCCGGTTCTGACAGAACCGGTACCGAGGGGACAAAAATGTCGGACAAAGTTATCCTGACACGCGAAGGGTACGAAAAACTCATTGAAGAGTTAAATACCCTCAAGACGAAAAAGCGCCGGGAGGTGGCGAAGCAGCTTGAGCACGCCCGGGCATTCGGCGATCTTCGGGAAAACGCAGAATACGAAACGGCGAAGGATGCGAAGCGGCATCTCGAAACCCGGATTCACGAGCTCGAGCTGAGGCTTTCGCGAGCGAAAGTGGTCGAGGCAAGCGGCCTGGCGACCGACAAGATCTATTTTGGGGCCCGGGTTGAGCTCGAGAATCTTGATAACGGCGAAACCGTCACCTACACCCTTGTGAGTCAGGATGAGGCTGACTTCAGTCAGGGGAAGATTTCCGTGACCTCCCCCATTGGTAAAGGTCTTCTCGGAAAAGCCGAAAAGGAAAAGGTGGAAATTCAGGTGCCGGCCGGGAAGCTCAGATTCCAGATCCTTAAGATCTCGAGGTAGGAGGGACTTGTGAGACTGCCAGAATGGAAAAACGGGGCCTTGTTGATTCTTCGCTTGGCGCTTGGGGTCATTTTCGTAATGCACGGGGCCCAAAAGGTGTTGGGCCTATTTGGCGGGAGCGGTCTTCAGGCCACGGTTCAGAATTTTCAAACGCATCTCGGCGTCCCGCCCGCCCTAGGTTATACGGCCGCCTTCACGGAGCTTCTGGGAGGATTGGGGTTAGTGGGGGGTCTTTTCACAAGGCTCTCGGCCCTTGGCATCGCCGGCGTGATGGGGGTGGCGGTTTGGAAGGTGCACCTCGCCAACGGCTTCTTCCTCAACTTTTCCTGCGAGGCGGGGAAGGGACACGGCATCGAATACAACATCGCGCTCCTCGGAATCGCATTGACCCTTCTTTTAATGGGAGGGGGGAGCTATTCACTCGACCAAAGGGTCTGGAAATAGTCAGAGCCTTTAGCGCTGAGATTGACGCAGGCCACGTAGGACAAGAGCACGTCCACGCCACTTATGCACTGGGAACTGAAGGAACCGCTCACGTGGACGCCAACAGCGTGACCGTTCATGCGAACCATGAGCAATCCGATGGAACAACCATTCACACGGAATCCCACATTCCGAATATCACGTAATTTTTAAGTCGTCGTGAGGGAAGGCCGGCCGCGGCTGGCTTCGCGGACAGAGATCGAAACACCCGCCAAGAGAATCAGAAGAGCCCCGAGCAAACCGAGAAAAGCGAGACGCTCCTTCCAGAAGAGAAGACCGTAGAGGAAGGCAAGGAGCGGGGTGAGATAGGCAAAGGGTGCCACCAGAGAGGCCGGCGCCCGCCGGTAGGCAATCGTTGCCCAGATCTGTCCGTAGAAAGAGCCCACCGCAATCAAAATCAGGGCGAACCATTCCTCGAGCCTCGGCCACGAGAAACCAAAGGGTAGAAGAAAGAGGGAGCCCACGGTTGAAATCGCGGTGAAGTAAAAAATAAGCGTGAGGGGAGATTCCCGGTTCCCCACGCGCCGGATGGTCATCACGGCGACCGCCGCAAAGATGGCTGACAAGATGCCCAAAAAGACTGCAAAGCCGGCACTGAGGAGGGGAATCAACGTCTCATCGAAGTGACGCTTCACAACCAGCGAAAGAGAAAGCTCAGGTTTCACTAGAAGATAGACTCCGATAAACGAGGTCAGAATCATCGAAATCAAAAATGCCCCAGGTTTCTCGCCGAGAAGGATGATGGCAAAGAGCGCGACGAAGATGATGGCGGTGTAGTTCAGCATCACCGCCGTTCCGAGCGGAAGGAGGGTGATGGTGTAAAAGTGAAGCGAGAGGGCACAAAACCCCGACACGCCCCGAAGGACGAGGAGTTTCCGGTGGGCCGGCTTTCCTGAGAAACTAACTTTTTTACGGACCATCAGAGCCCCCGTCATCAGCATGCCGAGGAGGCTTCGGAAGAAAACCACTTCGAAAGCTGGGAGAGAAGCCGTGGCTATCTTGACGGCGAAGACCATGAGCGAAAAGGCAAGCGAGGCCTGACACATGAGACGGATGCCCGAAAGGCGGAAGGCCGGGCTCCCAGAAAAGTCGGGACTAGGGGATGAGGACAATCTTGCCGAAATTTTTCCGCTCAAGCATCCGAGCTTGCGCCTCCCGAGCCTCCTTGAGCCCAAAGACCTTGTCAACGACCGGCTTGAATTTCCCTCGCTCGACCCGCCGGACGATTCGTTGAAGTTCTTTAAGCCCGCCCATGTAAGAGCCGAGGATCGAGAGCTGGCGTACGAAAAGGAATCTCAGGTCAAGATTCACCAAGGGGCCGCTTGTGACGCCGCAGGTGACCACACGACCCTTCCGGGCCAGCGAGGCCAGGCTCTTTTGAAAGGTCTGGGGGCCGATGTGTTCGAAGACGACGTCCACGCCCCGGTTTTTGTTGAGCCGTTTGACTTCCACGGAAAAATCTTTTTCCCGGTAATTGATGACTTCGTCAGCCCCCAGGGCCTTGGCCGGTTTAATTTTTTCATTACTGCCGACCGTGGTGAAAACTTTAGCCCCGAGGTATTTTGCAATTTGAATGGCAGCGCTCCCGACCCCGCTTCCGGCGGCGTGAATCAGGACCGTTTCTCCCTTTTTGAGATTAGCCCGGGCGTGAAGCATATGCCAGGCCGTGAGAAAAACAAGGGGGATCGAGGCCCACTCTTCAAATTTTATTTTTTTAGAAACCGGAATGACATTTCGAGCCGGCACCTTGACAAATTCAGCGTAGCCGCCATCGACCTGAAGACCCAAGATTTTGTATTCGTCACAGAGACTATCCCAGCCGTCCC
>CAYJTI010000101.1:0-2254 GCA_964373135.1 uncultured bacterium
CAATAAGAAATCCCGGTAGGCCTGACGGTTCTCTTCCGCCAATGTTTCCGAATCAACTCCAAAGAGTCTCGCCCGGCGGTTGAAAAGGGAGGCGTAGGGTTCGGCCCCATCAAGGTCTCCCTGCTTCAGAAAATATTCGGCCACAACTCCCCTTGCCGCTCGGTGGGGAAATCTTGAAAGCGGCCGATGGTCAATCTCCCCGGCCGGAGAGCCCTCTAAGGCAATCCAAGGCTCCTTGAGCCCCGCCCCTTTCGATAAAATGTCAATCGTCTTTGAAATGTTTCTCTGCGCCGAGATATTCCCGTGGGCGTCTTCAATATAAATGAGAAGCGGCTCAGCCGGGTCGGAGATTACGGAAGAGAGCGTTCGAGTTTTGCTTCCTGGAATGAAAAAATCCGAGACCGCTGCAAACGGCTCAAGGAGACCCGGAGGGGTTGGCAAAGAGGGGGAGCCCGCAACGGCTGCTTGCTCAACCAGAAGGGAGAAAGCCAGACCCAATGAAAGGGCTTTCATCCAATTCCTTTCTTTTCTAAACGACAAAGAAATCAAGGGAGGAGGACCCCTTTTTTGAAGTTCATGGGGGTAAAAAATCAGCTCATCTTATCACACAAACTTTATGATCTCAAAAAAGAGTTGCTTACGTCTCGGAGGATTAACGTTTCGCTGGGGGAGGAAACGGCGCACGAAACGTTGATCGACTAGCAATAGTTAACAAATGATAACGCTCGCGGAAAAAGCCTAGCGGCTTCTAGCGGAAAGGAAATAGGGACAGGTGATACCTGTCCCTATTCTTTTATTGGTAAAAGGCCTTTCTTTTCTGAGGTAGATTACGCGGCTTATTCGCCGCCTGCCCCCGTCCCCCAGCACTCCTGTTCGTGCGTGCCCGGCTCCCCGTGGTAACCCGGGAAAGCAAACGTGACGATGTCCCAGGCGCCGCGAAGAATGCTGTCGGTCATCCAGAGGACTCCGGTCCCCAACCCCTTGAGAACCCCCTCACCGTAGCCCAATTCTTCCGTCGCTCCTTTATAGGTGTGGCAGGCAACTTCGACGGGAGACTCGATAATGCGGTGAAGGCCGCGAAGGAGCATTCCACCCGCCTTGACATAGTAAACGTCGGAACCGGCTTGCTCGCTCACCCACTCGTCCACCACGCCGCAGATGGACCACCCTGGAACCGCCCCCACGATTAAAAACAGGGCCAACAGTAACCCTATCTTCTTCATCCTCTTCCCTCCCTTTCTTGGTTAGCCAGAAAAGACGTAATCCATACCACCTTTATTTTCGAACCATCCACACAAAAACTGTAGCGTTGAAATCGTGGGGGGGTGAGGTGTCCGGCTCCCCTTCCGGTCGAGAAAAACCGCCTGGATTCCCGCCTCCTCCGCTCCCGCCACATCGTCTTCAAGACTATCTCCGACGTGGAGGGCCTCCCCCTTAGAAACCCCTGCCCGTTTCAAGGCAATTTCGAAGATCTTGGGGCTTGGCTTTCCCACACCCGCCACGGCCGAAGGGAGAATAAAGTGAAGATACGGGCTGAGCCCAAGCCCCTCACAGATTCCAAAGAGCCGGGAATCCCAGTTGGAGACGATTCCAAGGATTTTTCCCCTTTTCTTGAGCTCCTCAACCGTCGGAAGGGCGTCGGGAAAGAGGCGCCAGGCCTCGGCGCTCGCAAACCGGTCATAGAGTTCGTCGAAAAATCGCTCAAAATCGTCAACCTTCCCAAATTTAGAGAAAACCTCCCAAACCAACTTGTGCCACCATTCTCTCTCCCTCTTCTCACTCGTGCGCTTCGAAAGCGACGCGAGCCCGTCTCGTTCAACCCAGGCCTGGTGAAAAACCTCCTCCAGCTTTTCCGGCTCCGCCGAGAGTCCGTGGCCCCGGGCAACCTCCGCGTAAATCTCCCCGACCGAGGGATGGGGACGAAAAAGAGTTCCTCCGGCGTCGAAGAAGACGGCTTTAATTTGGGAAAAGTCAGGTTTCTCCACGCTCCTCCGCCCTTTTGAACCGTTCCCGCCAAAGCTCTCGAGCTAAATCCGACCCGGCTCCAAGCGAACGCTCCATTGCGGCCCTCGACCTGAGTGCCGCCTCCCTTTCCCATTGCGTGAGATCCTCGAGCGCCAATTTGGGCTTCGGGTCTGAATAATCCATCGACTGGGCCGTCTCAAAGGCCTCCCGAGCCTCTTCGGTGAATCCTTCCGCCTGATAGGTGTAACCAATCTGGAGCTGGGCCTTGACATTGGAGAGGTCGAGTTCA
>CAYJTI010000101.1:2264-5369 GCA_964373135.1 uncultured bacterium
AGGGATGCGTCCTGCTGGCTCAGCAAGATCGCCGGCTCCCCCCACCGGAGCCGCTCCAGGTCGAGTTCCAGGACTTTTTTGCATTGAGAACGCGCGTCCGAGAGCATTCCGAGTTCCCGACCGACGAGTCCTACATTAAAGTTTGCCGGAAGATGGGCGGGAGAAATCATCACCGCCTGCTCCAGTTCGAGCCGGCCGCCGGCTAGATTTCCCTGTTCTAGATAAAGATTCCCCAGCTCAAAACGGTAGTCGGCCCTCTCGGGTTCCACCTCGATTGCCTTTCGGAGGAGACCTTCCGCCCGGAGGAACTCTCCTTCTTGTTTCAGTTTGAGCCCGTGCAGGAAGTCAACTTGTCCTGGAGCTTCTCTCGGAGTGCCCAAAGGAAAGAGTTCGGCCTTCTCAAAAGGAACCCCCTTGACGGGGACGCGTTTAATTTGAAGCGCATGGGCGAGGCCCTCCGGCGTCTCCTGATAGTCAGCGGTGACGGGGTCGTCTTCCTTGAGATCGGCGAGACCCACCTTCTCGGAGAATCCGGTCTGGCCGTCGACCTTGAGCGTCAGCGCCTCTTCCTGACCTGTGACCGGATGCCGGTAGGAAAGAGTAATCTCCCCTTTTTCCGCATGAACCGCCTTCACGCGCCCATTCACGACCTTGGTCGTTTGGGCGAAGGCGACGGAGAAACAAATCAAAAGAAAGAGGATAAAAAGGGACGGTCCATGGAAAAGGGGACAGTCCCCAAAAAATGGGACAGTCCCCTTTTCCTTAAACTGCGGCTTTTTCGCGAAGGGAATTAAGGGCCTTCTCGTAATTAGGATGCTGAGTCAGCTCCTCGACGTATTCGACGTGTTTCAAGCGGTCGTCGGCTCCGACCACAAAAATGGAGCGAGCCAAGAGCCGAAGCTCTTTAATCAGGACACCGTATGCCTTCCCGAATGAAGCATCCCGATGGTCGGAAAGGGTCTTCACCTTCTCGACGCCAGAGGCGCCGCACCAACGCCCTTGAGCAAATGGGAGGTCCATGCTCACGGTTAATACGGCAACATCTGAAGGAAGCTTCGAGGCCTCTTCATTGAAGCGCTTCGTCTGAGCGCCGCAGACCGGCGTGTCCAAAGAAGGGACCACACTGATGAGTTTCGTCTTCCCCTGAAAGGATGCTAGGGAGACGGCCGAAAGATCGTTGGCCAGGAGCTGGAAATCCGGGGCGTTGTCTCCCCGCTTCAACTCGGGCCCAACGAGGGTTAATGGGTTTCCTTTAAAAGTTACTCGGCCTTTTCGTTCTTGCTCTGCCATAATTTTTCCTCCTCACACTGCCTGGCACCTGAAAAGTGAAAAGTGCCTGGCACCTAGCTGTTAAGGGTTCTGAGTATATCACCCCTGTCAAAGGAAAAGGCCGGCGTGAACCGGTTGATACTCTCCCTCCCGGACCGCAGGCTTGCCATTCACAAAAACCCACTTAATCCCCTCCGGAGGCACCTTCGGATTCTCATAACCGGCCCGGTCTTGAACCGTCAAGGGGTCAAACAACACCAAATCCGCAAAAAGCCCGGTGCCGATTCTTCCCCGGTTTCGAAGGCCCAAAATCTTGGCCGGGAGCGCGGTCATTTGGGAAATCCTTTCGCCCCAGCAAGGGGTGGTGGTCACCGGCTGATTTTTCGGACATTGTCCAAGCCGCCTCGGAAAAGTGCCGTAGGCCCTCGGATGAGGGACGGCGCTCCCATCCGCAATGCTGTCGCTTCCCACCGCCACATAGGGCTTCGAGAGGACCTTGTTGACGATGGCCTCGCTTTGCGAGAAATAAAAAGCGCTGACCTTAAATTCTTCTTCCGCTAAAAGATCGACCAGGGCCTCAATCTGAGTTTTGTTAACGATTCGCGCAATCTCAACCAGCGATTTTCCCTGCAAAGGCTGATTCTTTTCGCTCACCACGGTGGCCACCCGAATCCGGTCCCAGGAGGCGGGTTCGTCATTAAAATATTTCTCGAGAAGCGGAAGCGTCGCCCGCCGCTCATTCGGGTCCTTGAGGCGGGTCACCCGATTGGGGTCCTCATAAATTTCTTTCGGGAGAATCACGCCAAGTTCGGCAAAGCTCGCGTGGTAAGGATAGGCATCGGCCGTCAGACGAAGCCCTTCTTCCCTTGCTGATTCAATCATCCGAAAGGCCTCCTCAATTTTCGGCCAATTCTCTTCCCCCTGCGCCTTCAGGTGAGAAATGTGAGTCCGAGCGTTTGCCTCCTTTCCCACCTCAATCGCCTCCCGAATCGCCTCAAGGAGGTTTCGTCCCTCCCCTCGAATATGAAAGACACAGAGGGCATCTTGCTCGGCCGCCTCTCGGCAAAGGGTCACGAGTTCCTCTCGATTCGCGAAAACTCCGGGGAGATAAGTCAGCCCGAAGCTTATTCCAGAAGCCCCTTCCTCAAGGGAGGCGGCGAGGAGTTTCCGCATCGACTCAATCTCTTCCGGCGCCGCTTGACGTGGCGCCATTCCGATGACGGAGGACCTCAAGTTCCCGTGACCCACGAGCCCCACAAAATTTGTCTCAAGGCCCTGAAACTCGGCCTCCCCCATATATTCCTTGAAACTTTCCCAGGGAACTTCGGCCGGAATTTCAACCCCCTCCCGCCGCCAGACATTTTTAATTTCGCCCGCATGAGAACCCTCCACCGGAGCAGCCGACATCCCGCAATTCCCCACCACCTCGGTCGTTACGCCTTGAAGGACTTTGTTTCCAAGGTTGGGGTAAACGAAAGGGTTGAAGTCAGAGTGAGTGTGAATATCGATAAAACCGGGACTCAAAACCAAGCCGTCTGCCTCGATGACTTCGCGCCCCTCTTCTCTCGGGACTTCTCCCATTTGAGCAATCTGGTCGCCTGCAATCGCCACGTCCCGCTTGACCGGCACAAGCGATTCGCCTTCAAAGACGAGTGCGTCCTTAATGACATAATCGTAAGGCTTCTGTTCCGCAAAGGCAGGGAGGGCAGCTAAAACAAGAAGAAAAAAAGGACCGGCCGCCTTTTTCAACGGAGAAGTAACCTGAACTCTTTTTCTACTTGAGTTCTGCACTTTTCCCCTCTCCCCTTTGGGGAGAGGGTCAGGGTGAGGGGAGAG
>CAYJTI010000102.1:0-5326 GCA_964373135.1 uncultured bacterium
TGTGGGGCAGGATGAGATCGAAATTCTTGAGATTGTGAGTGCGAATTCCTTTGACAATTTTTCCGACCACGATTGCAACCCCGGTCCCGGTCCTGGCGAACGGTTTATTGTAGAACCGTTTCGCCAGAACCGGTACCCTACCGAAGTGCCGCTTGGCGCGAAAGATGCTGCTTAATCAAGGCGAGAAGCTCATCCCCTCCGATGACCTTCTGAGATTCCGGGGCCAGTTCTACGGACGTCTCGCCGTATCGAATGCGTTTGACCAAAAGCTTTACGGTCCGTTGGCTGGCCTGCGCAAACTTCGAATAGCGGATATTCCGAAGCAGAATCACTCCATTTTCCTTATCCGTCACCTCAGGCTCCCAATCCGGGTGCGTATCCACCGCCTCATACGTTCTCAGGTAGGCGAGGTCATAGGGAAGCGGGTAAACGAGGACCTCATCGTGGACCGCCAGGCCGGCACTCAGCCCGACGCATCCTCCGAGGGCGATGAGAGAAAGGGAGAGGACCCAAAGCGGAGAGATCTTATTCATACTTTTCCCGTGAGGCGGATGAAGAAACCGTTTCTTGTAAAGCCATTGGCGTCTCTTAAGTCATCATCAAAGTCGGTAAAATTGTAACCAATTCCGAGCCGGATGTAATCATAAAGTTCACGGTCAATTTCCAGGAGGGGGCCCTGCCGGAGCGAATCGGCGATGCCGAACCCAAAGAGCATCCGGTATTCCAGGCCGATATCCCATTTTCGGGTCACGTGATAATTAAACCGGTTGACCCAAAGCATGCTCTCTGCCCCAAACCAGTCGGACCCGGCCGCCTTGAAACTCGAAAGCCGGTAAGCCCATTTTTCCACCAGCTGGAGAAACGGGGTGAGCTCATAGCCTCCCTCAAGGGCAAAGAGGTGGGAACGCTCGTCCACCTCAACGATACCGGAATCCGTCGTCCGAAACTGGGCGTCGCTTGCGAACTCACTCAAAAAGGTATATCGGGCAAGCCAGCTCAGGCGGTCCGATTCGACCGGCCGATAAGCAAAGCCCGTGCTGAACTCAACGAAGCGGCCCGTGAGGTCGCCCGGCTCCACCAGGCGGGAATTTCCGAAGTTGGCGCGGCCGAGGAAACTCAAATCCTGATTAATCCGCCGCTCCAGCAAGTTTTGTGTGACCCACTGGCGGACATCGGGCGCGGACTGGTCGAGCCTCAATTCGATGGAATGGTCAAAGACCCAGCGCTCAGGGTCGTTGTAGCCCAGGGAAAAGGCGACGGTATTGAATTCGTTTGTCCGGTTGAGGTTGTCCGCAGCGGTCGTTGTCAAATTACGAAATTGGTCACTGTCGAGATGGCGCCGCTCGTAACGAAGCCCGACGTCCCAGCGCTCCCGTAACCGGGTCTCGTAACCATAGACCTCCGAATTCCGAATCCCGAGCCCCCCTTCCTCCCCAACGAAAGTGGGGAGAAGCTCAGACGGCAGGTTTCCCGAATAAGTCGAATATTCCCGCTCGCTATAGACCCGGCTCCGCTCGCTCAATTGATAACTGGAACCGACCGACGTTGAAACCCGGCGCTCGCCAAAACCCAAATCCCGAGACCGGAGCGTGGCGTAGGTGGTGGTCCGTTCATCCGGCTGCCGGCTGATGCCGAGGAGGGCCGCATCTCCTGCATTTCCAAACATTTCTTCGAAAAATATTTTTGTCTTTTCTCCCGCCTTGAGCTCGAGACCGCCTCCGAGTTGAAAATTATTTTTCCCCGAAAAGGTGACCTGGCTCCGGAGATAAGGCGTGAGGGTCTCAGAGACCCGGCGGGCCGCCTTGAGACCCAGGGCATTCCCGAATCGAAATTCGGAGAAAAGGGAATTCGTTCGATTATTCAGAGGAATGTCGAGACCTTGGTGAAGGTATTCGCCGGTCACCTTCCACGGCCCGTCATCGTAGACCGCCTGCGCCGTGGTCGAACGAAGTTTCTCGAAGTTCACCGAAACCCCTGAAACGGCCAAGGGACGGAGATGAGCGGAAATTTCGGTCGAGTCGTGCCGGACGAGGACCGTCAACGGTTTCGCCAGTTTGAGACGGGCCTGGAGGCCATATTTCCGGAACCCCTCCTGACTTTTGATTCGGTCCACTGAAAAACCGGGCTCCACATTTTGCAGGTAGCCCGAAAGCTCAAGCGGCTCCAAGGGTTTTGTCTCTCCCTTAATCAGGTAAGCCTTTTCACGAGGCCGGCGGGCCGGAAGGGGCGACTGGGTCCGGAAACTCAGGCCGCCGTCGAACGAGGCGGCCTGGCGGACCTGCTGAAATTTCGCCTGGGCAAACTCGGCGACAATTTTCGTGTTGCGGCCGGTCCGGTACGTGACATCAATGGCCCGGAGGTCGTGGTCCACGCTTTGGCGTTTTTCTTCCACGGCGGTCCCGCCGATTCGAAGGTGGTCGCCAAAATGGGTAAAGGCCCGAAGACCGCGCGGCTGGTCGTTATACTGCTGGCGGACACTTTCAAATTCGTAATCGACGATGAGGAACACGGGATTTCCGTCAAGAATGTCATTCGAAATAATCGTGTCCGAGGCGGCCACGGAAGAAAGCGGCTCCTCTAAAAGGACTCGGCCCTGCCGGTAGTCAATCTCATAATCCTTTCCATAAACGAGGTCCCGCGTCTCCACCGGAATGTCCTGAATCTTGTCCCGAATCTCAATCCGGATTTTTTCGCTCCCGGGGACGAGATTCCGGTTCCTCAAGTAATAAAGGGAGCCGCCCGTGGCGCGGAATTCATTGTGGTCGGCCAGGGCCTCGGCCTTCGACCAGAAAAGGGTGAAGCCCCGCCGGGCATCTCCGTAGCGGGTGCTCGACAAGGTTTCGTAGTGCATCTTGAGGCCGGATAGGGTCCGGTTGAAACGGCCAAGCTCGCTTGCGGTGAAATCCGTCAGGTAACTCCCCCACTTCAAAAAGGAGCGGTCCATTTCGACCAGGAGATAAAGCCGCTCCCTCGTCTCCTGGCCCTCGTAATCAATCTGAGAATAATCTCCGTAAATCGGGTAGTAATCGTCCGGGTCAAGCCGGGTGAATAATTCCGAGCGTTTGTCAGAGGTGTCGTAGCGGGACTTCACAAGAAATTTTCCCCGGATTTTGGCCTTGAGGTAGTAAGCGAGCCTCCCTGATTCATAGAAGTCTTCATGGAAGGAATCCTCCCGGCCGACGGTGTCGAGGTTTCCCCTGGTGTGGTTCAAGCCCACCTCCTCTTCCCCCAAGGCCACGAGGAAAAAGTAACTTTCCTTCACGGTAATTTTCTCTTCCACGGCCACCGTCTCTCCCTTCGAGTCCGTGGAACTTACGACCAAGGTCTTCTCCCCCGGCGTCACAAAAAGTTCTTCTTCGAATTCTCCCGTGGGCGCCACCTCCACCGGCATCGACCCAACCTTCACCTCTCGCCCCGGCTTGGTCTTTCCATAAATCCGAACCGTCGGTTTCGCGACGAGGGGAATGCTCCTTTTGCCGTCCCGAAAAATATTTGCGTGCCCCGTGGTGGGGATAGGAATCGTTTCGTTGTCGTCTTCCAGCGCCTCGGCCTTATGGAGGACTCGGAAAAAACCGAGAGGGGTCCAGTCCTCGTGCTCCTGAGCGTCTCGGACAATGAGGCGATAGGAGTAAACGCCCGGCGCGACGATTTCCCCTTTGTCCGTTAATCCGTTCCAATGGACTCTCGGGGGGGGCGCCAAAATCCCGATGCCGGTCCAGACCAACTGACCGAGTTCGTCCCGGATTTCAACCCGCCAGCCGGCCAGGTAATCGGGGTAATTGGTCCGAATCCGAAACGTCGCTTCGCGCTCAAACCGGCCCAAGCCCACTTTGAGGAGACTGGGCTCCAGTGAAACCTGAAGCTCGGGCTGCGTGAGGTCAATCCCTTGCGTCACCCAAATGAGGAGGTCCTTTCGAAATTCATCAGGCAGCGCATTCTCCGGAAGCCGGACTGCAAATCTCACCTTATTGAGAAGTCCGGCTGTGGTTTTAATCACCAGGGACTCTTCGGTGATAAAAGTCGTTCCGGCGGGAAGCGTGTGGCCGTCGATTTTCAAAACGTGGCGTCCCGGCTGGACGGCCGGAATGTGAAATCGGCCCTGCTCGTCGGTGACAACACCCACGCCATATTCCGTATAAAGGCGGACCCGTGGGACGCCGATTTCCCCTTTGGTCTGACGGCCGTCCTCATCCCGGTCATCGAACACCTTCCCCAAAATCGTCCCTTCGTCGAAAACCGGGTCGCCCCGAATGTGAAAATTAAGGTGCTGGCTTTCCGAGACCCGTCCGTTCACGTCGAAAACACTTGCGTCCAACCCGTAATTCTTTCCGACCGTGACCCCGGCCGTGACCAGAACCTGAAAGATAACCCGCACCCGGTCGGTGGGGCTCAAGGTTCGGATGCCGATAAAGGTCGACCCTTCCCGAAATGTGGTGGGAGACCCGTCGTTGCGAATCGTGTCCGTCAAGAGTGTCAGCCCATTCGGAACATCCACCTTCAATTCCGCACTGGTGAGGGTGCTTTGGGAATTATTCTGAAAATCGGCGACCACGGTGACGAGCTCCCCCGGCTTCACCGTTGTCTTTGAAGCGGAAAGGGTCAGCTTGGCGGGATTAATTTCCGCATTGACGTTATCCACGACGAAGTTTCCGGCATTCGCACCTTGCCGGCGGATGGTAAAGACAATGAGGGCTGTGTCGTCCGGCGCCCTCCCCGTGATGGTAAACCGGATGTAGCCGCTTCCATTGGGGGCGTTGGTCGTGGTGATGAGGGCCGAGGTCACGTCGCTGATGAGGACGTCGACTCCTGTGCCCGGGTCAATTCTTTTAAATTCAATCCGAAGCTGTCCCCCGCTCCCCCCGCCCGCCGCCACGCTCGATTCCGCCACCGCACTGAAACTGACAAAATCTCCCGCCTTCACACCACGGTGGAGCTGAAAGGTGAAATCCGAGGTGGCGTCGAGCGCGATGGCAAAACTTCCTTCGGGAATGGCGCTGAAACCGCCGGGCGCGCTCGATATCCGGACCGTGCCGTTCGTGTCGTCCCAGTTTCCTTCGGTGCTCCCCCCAATCGCCACTTCAAAGCCGGGGTTTCCCACAATATTGGCGGCGGCTTCTTGGGGAAAGAGGGAAATCCCGAATAAAACCCCGAAGAAAGTGAGGCCATAAATTCCTTTTAGCATCTTACGAAACGGGTGCATTCCAGAATCCTGTTGTTCTCAATTAGAGACTGCGGGCGAGAAAAAGCCCGGTTAAAAAACGTTGAGGGCCCGTTAAAAACGCCTCAGCGAAAACGCGATTCCAATCCGCCAGTCCTCATCCGGCTG
>CAYJTI010000103.1:0-5325 GCA_964373135.1 uncultured bacterium
CGGACGAGGCCTCTGATTTTTCCCTTCTCAATTCGGTAGCCGGCTTCACCCCCAATCTGAAAATCAAGCCGCATCTCATCAATCGACCAGCTCAATTCGCTGTCGAGAAGGAAGCCTTTCTCCGTCTCCTCAATCATCTCCTTGAGTCCGCCTCGGCCGGGGAGGAGGCTCGTATTGGTCATTCGAATCAAAGGGTAATGGGACCAGTCGGAGGCGACCATATTCGCGCTCGACTGAGGCTGATTGAGAAAGGCGGCGGTCTCCCGGCTCGTGAGATAACCTGAGAAAATCCCCTTTCGAATCACCTCGACTTTTTTGGCTGGTACCCCCTCATCGTCATAGGCAAAACTCCCCGTCCCCGGTCCCAAGCGGAGGCCGGCGTCGCTCACGAGGTTGACCACGGGCGACGCCACCGGAAACCCGCCGAGAAGGCCCGGATTGAGAAAGGTCCGGCCGCCGAAATTATCTTCGTAGCCATAGACCCGGTCAGACTCCGAGGCGTGGCCAAACGTCTCATGAATCTGGAGCGCAAGGATGGAGCCTTTGAGAAGGAGCGTGAAAGTCCCGGCCGGGCTCTCGGGACTTTTCCGGAGTTCCTTGAGCTCTTGGGCGAGGCGGCCGGTTTCGTGCGAAAAATTCAAGGCGTCAATCGCCTCATACCCTTCTCCCCGGAAAAGCCCGCTCGGCCCCGGCCAGCTCCGGCGAATCTTCTCGTGGGTCCACGTCTCGCCGTAAAGCCAGCCTCCGGTCCGGTAAAGCATCTGCTCAATCCAGCTCCCCTCGCTTGAAATAAAGAGGATTCGTTTCCTTGTGAAATCAAGGACCCCGGTGGCTGAATCAACCCAGGAATGCCGGCAAAGCTTCCGTTCCGCCTCCACCATCGGGGCGAGCTTTTCTGGGAGCGACATCTTCCATGGGTCTTTCTTGACCGGCATCGTCCACTGGTCCTTCACGGGCTTGACGGGAACCAGTTTGACTTCGGTATGCCGGATTCGGGAGAAGCGGCGGGCCATCTGATAAGCCCGTTCGAGGTGGCGAAGGAGCGATTTCTCGGAAAGGTCACCCGTGGCTGAAAAGCCGAAGGCCCCTTCCTTGAGAACCCGAAAGCCGATGCCCCGGGAAACGGTCTCTTTCAAATCGTCAAGCGCCCCATTCTTGGTCCGGATGCGGAGCCGCTCAAGCTCGACATAGCGAAGGTCGGCATAGTCCGCCCCCAATCTTGCAAGCTTGTCCTGGAGGCGGGTCAGGAGTTTTTCCATAACGCAGTTCTTTATATTAACGGACGGTTCTTTTCAAAACTGTCCCTCGGAGAACCGGTTCGCCAGAACCGGTACGGCAGAACCGGTACCGCAACTTTCTAATTGTGTTCGCCGGGGAGGTTGGGTAAACTTGCCCGAAAATGAGTTTCAATATTCACGAGCTCTACCACAAACTCCCCCAGGCAACCCTCAACCGTCTCGGCCGTGAGGTCAACCGCCGGGCCCCAGCTTACGGCCTCACCTATCAAGATGAACGGGGAAAGCAAGCGGTCATCACCGTCACGCTCCGGCCCCGGCTCGTTCAAGAAAAAATGAGAAATGCCGTCTGGAAAATTCTCCGAGTCCTCGACCGAGCCTTTCTGAAGATTCCCCCCCTTTATTTTGAAATCCCTTCCCTCGCCTCCATCCTCCCCTTCACCGACCGAGAACGGGCGTGGCTCCAACTCCTTCGGGAACCGGGCTACCGACCGGGGCGAGTCGTAAGCCGCTGGGACGCAAACACCACCTTCAGCTTCAAGGAGTGGGGGGAAGGCTTCTCCTTTTTTGAAGTGAACGGGGTCGGCGTCGGGGGGCTCTGGTATGGCCCGGCCACGGAGGACCTCATCCTGGAAACGGTTCTTCCGGTGCTTCGCAAACTGAATCCGGATTTTCGCCCCCGTCCCAATCACGATATGCGCCGTCTCCTCCTCGGAGTCCTCCAGGCCCAGCGCCGGCGAATCGGCCGAACGCACGGGGTCATTGCCTTCATGATGGAGAAGGCGAGCGGCTCGAATTTCATTGAATTTGAACGCCTGAGCCGCCTTTACCGGAGGGAGGGCCATCCGGCCATAGTCACCGAGCCGACCGATTTCAGGCTGAAAGGGGGCGAGCTCTTCGCAAAGGGAAAAAAGGTGGACATTCTCTATCGCGACACCACCCTCTCCGAACTTTGTGCCCTCGAAGAAAAAGGAGACGACTTGAGCGCACTTCGAGAGGCCTTCCGCCAAGGCCAAGTGGTCTCTTCTCTCGAAGGAGAATTCGACCACAAAAGCGCCTTCGAAATCTTCACGAGTCCGGAATATTCATCCGCCTTCACCGCCAAGGAACGTGCCCTCTTCAAACGCCACATCCTCTGGACCCGCCTCCTCACCGAACGAAAGACCACGGGTCCCCGAGGGAACGGGGTCGACCTCATCCCCTTGGTCCTGAAGAAACAGCCGGAACTTGTGCTGAAACCCAATCGTCTTTACGGGGGGAAGGGCGTTATTTTCGGCCAAGAGGTGAAACGTCTGGCCTGGCAGAAAAAAATCGAGGCGGCCCTCAAAGAGCCGGGGGGGTGGGTCATTCAACGTCTCGGAAAGTTGAGAAAAAAACGTTTCTTTCGGCCGAGCGGAACGAAAAGCGAGGAGAAAAATCTCTATGTCGTTTCCGGTTTCTTCGCCTCCGAGAAAGGGCTCGGAATCGTGGGCCGGATGTCCGAGCGAAAAGTCGTCAATGTCGCCCGCCGGGGCGGCCTCACCCCCCTTCTCGTAGTGAAGTAGGGAGCATGCTTAAATTCCTCCGCAAGAAAACCAAGGCCATCATCTGGGCGGTCCTCGTCAGCTTCGTCGCCTGGGGCGGCTATGCGGTTTCGACCCAGTTTCAGGCGGTGAACCGGGCGCCCGGCCGAATCTTCGGCAAAGAGGTTTCCTTCCAGGAATACCTCCTGGCGGGCCGGGCCGTCCAGCTCTTTTCCCCCGCCTCGGACGCCGAAAATCCCCCGAATCTCCAGACCCTCGAAGCCCGGACCTGGGAGTTTCTCGTCCTCTCCCACGAAGCGAAAAAAAGTAAAATCCTCGTCCCTGACCCGGAAGTCCGATACGAAATTTCTACACTCCTCTCCGAAAAATTCCCGGCGGGCCTTGACCAAGCCGCCTACGCCGCCTGGGTGCGGACCGCTTTGCGCCTGGAGCCCCGGGACTTCGAAGCCCAAGTCCGGGAACACCTTCGGGTCCGAAAATTGCTCGAAACCGTTCGCCACGAAATGGTGACAGTCACCAAAGAAGGTGACAGTCACCATTCGCCGGAAGAGCAAATGAAGCGCTGGCTCGTGAACCTTTTCGCCCGGGCCAAGATCGAGGTCTACCCTCCCCGGTAGAAGTAATGGAAGAAATGGTGACAGTCACGAATGCCACTGCCTTAAGGTCATTCTTCCCTCTCCCCAAAGGAGAGGCGGGGAAATCTATTTAATGCATTTCTTCTCTCCTCTCCCCCTCAGAGGGGGAGAGGATTAAGGTTGAGGGGGTGAAGTCCCTGGCTTTTACCCCTCACCCTTTCCCTCTCCCAAAGGGAGAGGGTAAATCAGAATTGACTCCAAAAAAGGGGACAGTCACCATTTCTCTCGTGGTAAACTGTTCGCCCATGGAAAAAAGCCTCGCTGAATTGGCTCAATTCGTTCAGGGAAAGGTCATCGGAGAGGGCCGCACCCTGATTTCCGGCGTCACGAGCGCCGACCATCTCGTGGCCGGCCACCTTGCCTTCCTTGAAGATTCAAAACGGCTCGCTCACCTTGAATCAAGCCCGATTGCGGCACTGATTGTTCCGACTCAGATTGAAAGTTCGACGAAGCCTTTAATCCAGGTGGCCCAGCCCAAAGCCGCCTGGGCCCAGCTTCTCGCCCTCTTCTCCCCGCCTCGAACGTTTTCAGGAACTATCTCGCCCCAGGCTTCCATTGCACCGTCCGCTCGCCTGGGACCGGGCGTCACCGTTGAGCCTTTTGCTTGCGTGGGCGAAGAAGTGGAAATCGGAGCAGGCTCCGTCATTCGCGCCCATAGCTGCGTCGACCGCCGGGTAAAAATCGGAGAGAAAACGCTCGTCCACCCTCACGTGACGATTTATGAAAACGCACTCATCGGGAGCCGCTGCATCCTTCACGCCGGAAGCGTCATCGGAGCCGACGGATTTGGCTACGTGGCGACTCCCCAGGGACAAGTCAAAGTTCCTCAAGTGGGAAATGTCGTCATTGAGGACGAGGTCGAAATCGGCGCCTGCACCACAATCGACCGGGCGACGGTCGGCTCCACCCGGATTGGGCGGGGGGCGAAAATTGATAATCAGGTCCAAATTGCCCACAATGTCTTGATTGGACCCCACACCGTCATCTCGGCTCAGACGGGAATTTCGGGAAGCACCGTGGTCGGGGCCTTCGTCACCCTGGGCGGCCACGTCGGACTGGGCGACCACGTCCAGATCGGCGACCAAACGATGCTCGGGGCCGGGACGGGCGTTCCCACGGGGAAAAAGATTCCTCCGAAACAAATTTGGTTCGGCACCCCGGCCCGGCCTTATCACCAAATGCGGAAGCAGCTCGGGGCCGAGCTTCGTTTGCCCGAAATGTTGGAAGAGGTTAGGAAACTTCGCTCCCGGGTGGAAGAATTAGAAAAGCAGCTTCGGGAAAAGGGGGAAAAGGGGACAGTCCCCTTTTAGGGGACAGCCTTCTTTTCTCACGCTTTCCTGGCAATCAGACTCAAAAACTCTCCCCGGACCCTTTCGCTTTCGCGGAAGCTTCCGAGCATTGCGCTCGTCATGCAGTAGGAATCCCTTTTCTCGACGCCCCGCATCGCCATACAAAGGTGGAGGGCCTCGAGGACCACCCCCACGCCCCGGGGCTGAAGGGCCTTCATTAAACAATCGGCAATCTGACTCGTGAGCCGCTCCTGAATCTGGAGCCGGCGGGCAAAGACCTCGACCACGCGGGGAATTTTTGAGAGCCCGATAATCTTCCCATTGGGAATGTAGGCGACATGGGCCTTGCCGTAGAAAGGGAGAAGGTGGTGCTCGCAGAGACTGAAGACGTCGATGTCCCTCAGGACCACCATCTCATCGTAACTTTCCTCGAAGATGGCGTTATTCAGAATCTTGTCGAGGTCCTGCCGGTAGCCGTGCGTCAGATATTTGAGGGAGGCCACAGCCCGCTTGGGGGTCTTCTCAAGCCCCGCCCGCTCCGGATCTTCCCCGAGGCGATGAATCAGCTCCCGAAACAGCTCCTCCATCCGGGCTTCATTCGATTGGGACGGGAGAAAAAGGGTTTCTTCCATGGAGCTTGAGT
>CAYJTI010000104.1:0-5299 GCA_964373135.1 uncultured bacterium
TCCGGCCGGCCGGCCGGAATTTGAAAATGGGAGGACGGGAAAAAGGGGACAGGCACCTTTTGGGGGACAGGCAATGCTCCTCCGAACCGCTGCGTTGCCTGTCACCAAAGGTACTGACAAACACTGTAAGCGCCGGGGTGGGAGAGCCTACACTACAAGTTTCTTGAGCTGAGCAATGAGCTCCGGCAATCGAGCTGTAAGGGTCTGCCAAACAATATCCAGATCCACGTCGAAGTAACCGTGAATCAGGCGGTTTCGGATCCCGGTGACACGGTTCCAAGGAATTTCTGGATGACTCTGGCGGAAACCCTCTGACACCTTTCCGGCTGCCTCACCGAGAATCTCCAATAGATGAACCAATGACAGAGTCAGCTTTTCGTCCTTATCCAAATCAGACCGGCTTCGCCCTTTGGAGAATTCGACCGCCTTTTGGGCCGCCTCCAACATATGGCGCATCCGATCCTCGTCTTTAAGCTCGTCTGTCATACTGAGTTTCCGCCTCCGCTAACACCCTTTGCCTAAAAAAATGGCTCAAAAAACCAGGAGTATTAAGGTCTGCCTTGCGTCCAAGAATCTTAGACAGTTCTTCTTCCATATCAAAGAATTCCCACCCAGGGGCATGTCCGGGCTCGAACTCGACCACCACGTCAACATCACTGTTGGGCCGGAAATCGGCACGCAGCACAGAGCCAAACAAAGCAAGCTTCCGAATATGGTGCCGGCGGCAGAAATCAGCGATTTTGTTTCGGTCTACGGAAATTCTCACGCTCACCTTTCAATCCTCCGATTGAACGAAATTCTACCATAGGAATCGGAAAAAGCCGCTCTTTCTTAAACAGGAAGTGGGTCACTGCAAAGACCAGCCTGAGCGCCCCATGTAGACACAGGCATTGAGGAAAAGCACCTGAAAGGTGTCCTCTTTTACGAAGATTTGGGACTGCGGAGTAAAAGCGCAAGGAGGAAAACGAGGCCGGCGACTGAAAGCCAAAAGACGACAGGGGACCCTTCAAAGCGGACCACGAGGGGGACTGCGAGGAGGGCGACCATATTCATCACTTTAATCAAGGGATTCAAAGCCGGGCCGGCCGTGTCTTTCAAGGGGTCGCCCACGGTGTCGCCTGTGACTGACGCTTTATGGGCCTCAGAACCCTTGCCGCCGTAATTCCCGTCTTCGATTAATTTCTTCGCATTGTCCCAGGCGCCGCCGGCATTCGCCATGAAAACGGCGAGGAGCTGGCCCGAGAGAATCATTCCCGCCAGGAATCCTCCGAGCGCTTCTTTTTTGAGAAGAAATCCGACAAGAAGCGGCGCCAAAATCGCGAGGAGTCCCGGCCGAATCAATTCTTTCTGGGCCGCTGCCGTGCAGATCGAAACGACTCGGGCATAATCCGGG
Organism: uncultured bacterium; assembly: GCA_964373135.1. Lineage (GTDB taxonomy): Bacteria > Omnitrophota > Omnitrophia > Omnitrophales > JACQLI01 > CAYJTI01. Next base: position 1,394 of record CAYJTI010000104.1, read on the forward strand.
AGTTTCCTCCCCGCCCAAATCTCGGCATCCTTTAATTGTTCTCTCACTTCTTTCACAATGAGGAAAGCGGCCCGCCCCACGGCCTTAATCGTGAGCGAGCTAAACAAAAAGGGAATCGCTCCGCCGATGAGAAGCCCAATGAAGACACTCGGCTCTGAGACAGAAAGGAGAGAGGCGATTTCTCCGTAAGTCTGCTTCGTCAAGACGCTGATATCCGTGATGTAGGCGTTGAAAAGGGAAATCGCGGCCACCACGGCTGAGGCAATGGCCACCCCCTTCGTAATCGCCTTCGTCGTATTTCCGACCGCATCCAGGTCCGCTAGAATTTGCCTCGCCTCTTTCGGAAGGTGGGCCATCTCGCCAATCCCATTCGCATTGTCGGAAACGGGTCCGAAGACATCCATGGAAATATTGTTTCCGGTCAGGGTTAAAAGCCCGATTCCCGACATCGCAACGCCGTAGGCAATAAAGGTGGGGTTGGTCCCCTGATAAATGAAGGCCGAGACCAAAATCGAAATTGAAATCACGACAATCGCCCAGACTGTGCTTTCAAGGCCCACGGCAAAGCCTGTGATGATATTTGTGGCGTGGCCCGTCTGGCAGGATTCCGCAATGGATTTGACCGGAGCCTTGTCCGTATCGGTGAAATATTCGGTGAGACGGTTGATCGTGACCGCCAAGACAATCCCGACCATCGTCGTCCAGACAGGACGGAGGTCGAGTCCGGGAATCCCGAGGCTCAGCCAGAAGGGAAGCTCGGGCTCGCCCGGAAAACGAAGGTAGAAAAATCCGACCACGGCAAAGCCGACAATCGAGATAAAGGCGGAGAGGATAAATCCCACGTTAATCGCTCGCATCGCATCGCGCACCTCCTCTTTCGTCCGGACGGCGTAGGTCCCGATGATGGAACTCAAGACCCCAATCGCCCGCACGAGAAGGGGAAAGATGACGCCTTTGTGGCCGAAGGAGGCCCAGCCCAAAATCATCGCCGAGACGATGGTCACTTCGTAGGATTCAAAAATATCGGCGGCCATTCCGGCACAATCGCCCACGTTGTCGCCCACATTGTCGGCAATCGTCGCGGCATTGCGGGGGTCGTCCTCGGGAATATTCTTTTCGATTTTACCGACCAAGTCCGCTCCGACATCCGCCGCCTTCGTGTAGATTCCTCCACCGACCCTCATAAAGAGCGCCAAAAGGGTCCCGCCGAAGCCGAATCCGAGCAAGACCTCATAGGCCTTTTCGCCGTAGATCATAAAAATGATGGTCCCGCCAAAAAGCCCGAGGCCGTCTGTGAGCATTCCGGTAATGGTCCCGGTACGATAGGCGATCTTCAACGCCTGGCTGAAACTTTTCCGGTTGGCTGCGCTGGCGACCCGGACATTTCCCCTCACGGCGAGATTCATCCCGACAAACCCGACCGTGGCCGAGAAAATCGACCCCATCAAGAAGGCCGAGGCCCGCCCCACCGCGATGTATCTCTCCCCCACCGTGAAGTAAAGCGCAGCGGTCAAAAGAAGAATAAGGAAAAGGATGGTTTTAAATTGACGTGTGAGGTAGGCATTGGCGCCGAGCCGGATCGAAGCACTGATTTGCTGCATCTCGGGGGTGCCCGGATCTTCCCGGAGCACCTGCACCATCAGCATCAGGGCGTAAAGGAGTCCCGCCACGGCGGTCCCGAGAACCGTCCAGAGTGCAATCACTTCTCCTGAAGAAAATTGAGTGGTAATGGCCATTTCGATTTTCCCTAAAGGCCGAACATTATATTAACGGCCGAGCCAAAGGTAAATAAATAGAATCAGATTGATGACGTGGCTCGTGAAGCAAAGGGGGCAGGGAATCCGGGTGACGAAGAGGAGGCTGTAAGCCAGATAAATGGAACGGAGCACCGCCAGACCCGTTAGAACGACCGCAAGCTCCCACGAAAGCGGGAGCCCCAGAAAGAGAAGGCCGAGGTAAAGATAAAGACCGATTCCAAAAACGGAGTTCGGAACTCCAAAAAGTTTCGCCCTCGGCGTCTCAATGACGAGCTGACAGGCGGCCTCCTTCAATTGGCAAAAGCGCGGAATCCACTTCACATTCGCTGGAAACCAGTGATAGGAAACCCCGGTGAAATAAAAGGAGATCCAAAGCCCCAGGAGACAAAGCAACAAAGCCGCGACACTCACGGACGCCGAGTCTCCAGGGTCTTCGGGCGGATGACGATGGACTTTAAGGCTTCTCCGACCAGGAGGAGGGCCAAGACAAAAAGAAGGAGAGCAAGAAAGGAGATGGCGTCAAACCTCCCGGCGCCTGTGAGAAGTTTTTGAATTGCGGGCATCATCATTAAAACGAGGGACCACAAAGTCATCGTCATCATAAAAAACATCGCGACCCCATTCGCCTTCCAAGATTTCCGGCTTTGGACAAGCCACACCGTAATGGCCATCAACGTGATAGCGGCAAGGAGCTGATTCGATGTCCCAAAGATGGTCCAGAAAACTTTCCAGGCTGGGACCAGGTTTCCCTGAGCATCGGTCACCTTCAAACTCACACCCAGGAGCGGCACGACGAGACTCGCCAAGGTCGCCCCCATCCGCCCGAAGGCTCCTTTCCATCCCACAAGCTCCTGAAAAATGTAGCGGGCAAGGCGCGTCGCAACGTCCAAGGTGTCATAAATGAAAGTGGTGAAGGCAAGGAGGACAAAGGAGCGCGCGAAATCCTGGGGAATCCCGAAATTGTGGACGAAACGGGCGAGCCCTTCGGCATAAACCCGGTCGGGAGAGGCCGCGGTCAAAGGGTTTCCTTTTGAAAGAATCATGACCGTGGAGAGCGCCGTGAGGGCCACCAGGCCCTCGAGGAGCATCCCGCCATAGCCCACGAGACGGCAATCGGTTTCCCTCGCAATCTGTTTCGAAGTGGTCCCCGAGCTCACAATCCCGTGAAATCCCGAACAGGCCCCGCAGGCCACGGTCACAAAAAGAAGCGGAAAAAGGGGGGCCCCCTGGTCGCTGACAAACCCAAGGAAAGCGGGATATTCGATCTTTTCACGCCCGAGAAAAATTCCAATCACCCCGGCGGCCAAGACGCCGTAAAGGAAAAGTCCTCCGAGATAACCCCGGGGCTGCAAAAGAAGCCAGACCGGAATGATTGAGGCGAGAAAGCAATAGCCCAGGAGCACCAAGTTCCAAACCTGCTGGGCGCTCCAGGGCCCGATTCCGGGAAGGCCGAGGGGAAACGAGGGGCCCAGCCAAATCGCGGCCAAAACAAGCGGGAGAAAAATGAGATTCGCAAGCCAGAGCGGGGTTTTCGTCCGGTAAAGAACGACCCCCATCGTGAGGCCAATCAGGAGATAAAGCGCGGAAGAGGCCGCAACCCCTCCGCCAAATTCGGAATCGACAAAAGAAGCGCTCGTCAAATCGGTGAAGGCCGTGATGACATACATCAACGAAAACCAGACGAAGAGAAGGAAAAAAAGATGGCCCCTCGGTCCGAGGTGGTCTCTCACAATCTCCACAATCGAACGGGCCCGGTGGCGGACCGACGCCGTGAGGCTTGAAAAGTCATGGACCGCTCCGAAAAAGATTGCTCCCCCCACAATCCAGAGAAGGACCGGAAACCAGCCAAACCAAAGGGCGGCGAGAATGGGGCCCACAATGGGTCCCGCCGCTGAAATCGCCGAGAAATGCTGACCGAGGAGGAACCCCTTTTTGGCGGGAACAAAATCGACGCCGTCATTAATCTCGCAGGCTGGAGTCTTTCGATCTTCCCTGAGGTCAAACTTCCGGCTGAGGTATCGGCCGTAGGTCAGGTAGGCGGTGAGGAATGCGGCGCCGACGGCCAGGGCAATCCGGGAGAGGCTCATCCCCGGGTACCGGTTCTGGCGGGGACAGTTTTGGAGTGAAACTGTCCCCCGGAGAACCGGTA
>CAYJTI010000105.1:0-5259 GCA_964373135.1 uncultured bacterium
GAGCGAGGGACTGAAAATCCCTGCGTGAGGGGTTCGATTCCCTTCCCGGCCAAAAAAGCAATTAAAAATTAAAAATGAAAAATGAAAAGTTAAGCGTGAAGGATTCATCGGAATAAAAAACAGTCGAGACGGGATGAGATATGCGTTAGGCGTTGATATCGGAGGAACCAAGACCTCGCTCACCCTCGGAAATTCCAGCGGTAAAATTGTCGCGAAAGAAACCCTCCCCACCCTCACCGGCGCCAAGGCCAGACGAGGCATCAAACAAATTGCGGAAGGTCTCGCGCGCCTCGGCGGACGGGTCGGCCCAGCCGGAAAAATTCTGGGCGTCGGCGTCGGAGTCCCCGGCCCGATGAATCCCCACACCGGAATCGTCGAACGCTCACCCCACTTGAAGGGTTGGCAGGGGTTCCCCTTGAAGTCGTTTCTGAAAAAAAGGCTCCGCCTTCCTATTTACCTCACGAACGATGCGAATGCCGCAGCCGTGGGGGAGAAAATCTTCGGCGCCGGGCGTGAAGTCGAAAATTTTGTTTATCTCACCATCAGCACGGGGATCGGCGGCGGCATCGTTTTGGGTGGAGAACTTCTCACCGGTGCAACGTTCGGCGCTGGCGAAGTGGGCCATACCATTATTGTTCCCAGGGGCGACCGATGCGGCTGTGGCCAAAGAGGATGCCTTGAGGCCTATGCTTCGGGAACCGCCATCGCCCATTTCTTCCGGGAAGAAATGAAACGGGGGAGAAGGTCAAAAATTCGCCGCCTCCTCCGTTCGGACCGCGGAGTCACCGCAGAGATTGTGGCGTTGGCGGCGGCGGAGGGAGACGGCTTGGCGCTTGAGGCATTTCGTCGTGCCGGCTACTACCTCGGCGTCGGCTTGGCCAATCTGATTAACCTCCTCAATCCTGACAAATTAATCCTCGGCGGGAGCGTGATGAAGTCCTCTCGCTTCCTCTGGAAATCGATGATGGCCTCGGCGCGACAGCATTCGTGGCTTTCCCTCTTCCGGGGCTGCCAAATTGTCAAAACCGGCCTCGGTGATCGGGTGGGGGACCTCGGGGCCCTGGCCCTTGTTTTTGCTGGCACCGGGCGCCGATGAAGTGAGCTATAATGAAAGTCACGTGAAACCGGCGCCTTTTCTACAGATTCCGAACCGAAGGGCCGTTACCTTAGGCTGAAACGTTAGGGATTTAATTAAGAATTTATTTTGCGAAGCGGGTCCGTTGCGCCCGTAGCTCAGTTGGATAGAGTGAGTGGCTTCGAACCACTAGGTCGCAGGTTCGAGTCCTGCCGGGCGCGATTTTATGAAGCAGGACTCGAAGGGAGCCCTGCCCAACGCGACGTCTAGGAGCGTTGGCTTGGCAGGGCGGGTGGCCGACCCGGAGTCACGCCGCCGCTCGAAGGCGGCGGGACGGAGGGCGCCGAGTCCTGCCGGGCGCGAAGATCAAGGTAAAAGGCAAAAGGAAAAAGTCAAAAGTGCCGCGGTTTCTCGCTTTTGTGATGGCTCTGACGATTTTTGCCGGCTGTGCGAGGGTTCCGGCGGACGGGGCTCAAGCGGGTGCGGTCAGGGATTCGCCGGGTTATGTGAACGAGCGGGAGGCCGAGATGGGGCAGCAGATCCATCAGGCCATCCTCTCCTCGTTTCGGATTTATAGCGAGCCGCGGCTCGTGCGCTATGTGAAATCAGTCGGCCGTTCGCTCGCGCGTCAGGCCAGGCGGCAGGATTTGATTTACCGGTTCACGGTCCTTTATGACCCAAGGGTTTATGCGACCGAGGCGCCGGGGGGCTTCATTTACCTCACGACGGGATTTCTCAATTTTCTACAGAATGAAGCTGAGCTTGCGGCGTTGTTAGCGAATGAAATCGCGCTGCTTCAGTTTCAAGATCCGCGCTTTTCCCGCTCGCATCGGGTGCTTGGAGTGGTGGCTCAGACGGGAGCCATTGTGGCCCCCTTTTTTGGGTCAATCGGTGTTCTCGCCGCCACGGGCCTCGTTCTTTTAAACGCCTTCCGGGAGTCACGTATTGAGCCGCCCACCGAGCGGTTTGGAGAGGCGGACGAAATCGCGCTTCACTCAATGGTGAGGGCAGGGCACGACCCGCAGGCTTATCTTGATTTGTTCGGCCGGGTCATGAATCCCGACCCGGCGTGGGCGGCTTATCTCTATGATTACGTGGCGTCGCATCCCGTGACAATGGACCGGATGCAGGGGATGGCGGCGGAATTTGAGAAGCTGCCGCTTGTGGACAAGAGTTTTGACGTCAACCGGAATCATTTTCTCGAGATGACCAAGGGCGTGCGGGAAATTTATCAGAAGCAGGGCTGAAAAATGAGAGTCATCGCCCCCTTAGCTCAGCTGGTAGAGCAACTGACTCTTAATCAGTGGGCCGAAGGTTCGAGTCCTTCAGGGGGCAAGTAAAATCAAAAATCAAAAATAAAGAATCAAAGATAAAACATTGGAAACTAAAAATGGTGAGATAAGGATCTCGGGGCCGAGCGTCTTCGCCCCCTCGAAGTTCTAATGACGTTACCAGATACGACTCGAACATTAGACAAGCTTTTCAGGTATCCTCTGGGTCTTTGGCTTGTCTTTTTGGTTCTTAATTTTTGATTTTTCATTTTTGATTTTTGGTTTCCCTTGCGGCCGTGGCGGAACTGGCAGACGCGTTGGACTTAGGATCCAATGCCGAAAGGCATGGGAGTTCAAATCTCTCCGGCCGCAGAAGATGAGGATGGGTGGAACCGGGAAGTAGGGGAAGAGAATGATGCGTGAAGGGCTGACGCCGAAAAAAATTGACGAGTATCTGGCAAAGATGAAACCCGAGCCGGTCGTGGCCTTAGTTGATGACGACCCGGCCACGGTCGACCTCCTCAAGCGGACCCTTCGCGACGAGGGTTACGAGGTGCAGGCCTTCGCAAGCGCCGAGGATTTTCTTGAATCGTTCAGCAAAATCCGGCCGGACGCCGTCGTGATGGAAGTTGTTTTACCGGGGATGAATGGGCTCTCGGCACTGGATGAAATCCGTCCCGAGAACCCTGAGGAATTAATTCCCGTTCTTGTCTTGACGAAACGCACCGATCCCCGGGCAAAGCTATTGGCCTTCCGACGGGGGGCCTTCGATTATGTCGTGAAGCCCTTCGATGCCGAGGAGGTGGCGGCCCGAGTCCGTTCGCTGGTCCGGGCGAAGCTCATCCAGGAACTCTTGGTGGCCTCTTCCCTTGCCGACCCCCTCACCTCCGTTTACAACCAGCGCTTCCTCTCTGACTGGCTTGTGCGCGAAATCGCCCGGGTGAAGCGCTACGGATTTCCCTTGTCATGCCTCGCCGTGGATTTGGACCATTTCAAGGCCATCAATGAAGAGAATGGCGAGCGGTTTGGGGACTTTGTGCTGAAGAAATTTGCAGGCCTCATGACGGAGAATCTCCGGCGCTCCGACGTCGTCGGCCGCCTCGAAGGGGATGAATTTGTGGCTTTTCTTCCGGGAACGACGAAAGAACAGGCGACGGTCGTGGCAAAGCGCTTGAGACGACTGGCTGCCGAAAAGGGTTTCCGCCAGGGTCGTCAGAAGGCGACCCCTTCCTTTTCGATTGGAATTGCCGGCTCTGATTCTGCCGAATCCATTCCCGAGGCTCGAGCCTTCCTTGGGAAGGCCCAGGAGGCGCTGACCAAGGCCAAGTCCATTGGGACCGGGGAGACGGCCGTTTTGGGCGTGGACTAAAGAATGCCCTTCGTCGAATTTTTCCTCCTTCTCCTCGGCATCGTCGTTGCCGCCGCCCTCCTGAGCTACGGCGCTGAAATTTTCGCCGAACGCTGGGGCGCCAATTTCGTAGGGAGCATTGTCCTGGGCCTCATCACAACGCTCCCCGAATACTTCTTTGTGATTTGGGCCTCCCTCAAGGGACGCTACGATATGGCCGTCGGCTCGGCGGTCGGCGCCTGCAGCCTCCTGGTGACTTTGGGGTATGGCCTTGTAATTTTAGTTTCAACCACGCGAATCAGCCGAAAACCGGTCAAGGAGATTCAACTTTCTCAAACCACTCGAGTCGACGCCCTTTATCTCCTTGTGACGGCGGTCGCTGCGTTTCTCTTGGCGTGGGAGGGGGGCGGCTTTGATTTGAAGGACGGAGTCATCCTGTGCGGCTTCTTTGTCGCCTACATGGTGCATCTTTCCCACGAGGCGTTCAAATTTTCGGAGGCGATTCCCGACGAGAAGACCTTTAAAGGAAGCCTGATTAAGGCGGGCTCCTCTCTGGCGGCCGGAGGCGTGATGGTCTTCTTTCTCTCGGAGCCGTTTGTGGATTCGATGATTGAAATAGCCGATCTTGTCGGCGTCAGCCCCGTGACGATTGCCGTGATTTTGGGCCCTCTCGCTTCGGAGATGCCGGAAAAGCTGACGGCCTTCATCACGGTGATGCGCGACGCCAAATTGGCCGAGATTTCCATCTGCAATTTCATCGGGTCGAAGGTGAATCACAACAGCCTTCTCCTCGGCACCCTCCCGATCGTGGCCGTCTTCCAGGGCCAGTCAAGCGTTTCAGGAATTCTGAGCCCTTCTTTTATTCTGATGACCCTTCTCACGATTGTGGCGACCGTGAGCCTCGCCCGGAGAAAGCTCCAGCGCTGGGAAGGAGTTATGTTTCTTGGGCTTTATCTCCTCGTGGTGGTCGAGGCGTTTCAGCGCTCCTAAGGCGAAGCTCCTTCGCCTGAGAACCCCTTTAATTGACATCGCCTCCCTCAGCCTCTAAAATACCGTGGTTTCTTGGGTTAAGAAAAGTTGTCCGCTTCATTACGCGAGCGTAGCTCAGTTGGTAGAGCACAACCTTGCCAAGGTTGGGGTCGTGGGTTCAAATCCCATCGCTCGCTCTTGTTCGGAAGGGGAATGTGGGCGTGAAGGTGACGGTGAAAGATTCGGCCGCTTGTGAGAAGGTTCTTTCGGTGGCAGTCTCGGAGGATCTGATTCAGGAGGAGTATAATCATTTCTACAGCTCCATTGAAAAAGAGGCTGAGGTTCCCGGTTTCCGGCGGGGGAGGGCCCCTCGAGACATTCTCGAGCGGCACTTCACCGGCAAGGCGCGGGAAAAGGTGCTGGAGCGATTGATTTCGCGCTCTTTTCGGGAAGCGGTGGAAGAGAAGCAGATTCAATTTCTCGGCCGGCCGATGATTCGGGAGGTTGAATTCACCGATGAGAAGTTGACTTATGAGGCGCTCGTGGAAATTCCACCCGCCATCAAACTTGGCAAATACCGCGGCCTTTCGGCGGAA
>CAYJTI010000106.1:0-479 GCA_964373135.1 uncultured bacterium
CAGCTTGGAGCGCGTCACATCGGGGCCGACCTCGTCCAAGAGCTCACGAAGGGTCACGAATTCACCCGCCCTCGTTGACATCCTAACCGGTTCTCCTTTGCGGTAAAGCGTCGTCAGTTGGACAATTCGAATGACCACTTGTTCCGACGGATGACCGAGGCCCGCACAGGCGGCCTTGAGGCGGGAGACGTATCCATGGTGGTCAGGCCCCCAAAGATTAATGAGCCGGGTGAATCCCCGCTCAAACTTCATCCAGTGATAGGCGGTGTCGGGCGCCAGATACGTGTAGTCCCCCGTCTGTTTCCTCAAAACGCGGTCTTTATCATCTCCAAAGTTTGTCGACCGAAACCAGAGCGCACCCTCCTTTTCGTAAATCAAATCCTTTTTTTTCAGGAGCTCGATGGCCTGCTCGATTTTCTTTTCCCCGCTCAACGACTTTTCACTGAAGTAGGAATCGAATTCAACGTCCATCGCCGCCA
>CAYJTI010000106.1:489-4045 GCA_964373135.1 uncultured bacterium
TGATAGCCTTCCTCCGGAATTTTTGTTTCCCTCCCAAAAAGATTCTGGTAGCGCGCCCAAAGGCTCTCGCCCAATAAGTGCATTTGCCGCCCGGTGTCATTCAAATAATACTCCTTGGTCACCTTGTGGCCGGTTGCCTTAAGGATTTTCGCCAGGGCGTCGCCCACAGCGGCCTGTCTTCCGTGCGCGATCGTGAGCGGACCCGTCGGGTTGGCACTCACAAATTCGATTAAGACCTTCTCCCCTTTCCCGAAATCCGAAGCTCCAAAATCTGCATTCTGATTGTGGATTTCAAGGAGGATTTCCGCCAGTCCCGCTGAGGGGAGAAAGAAATTAATGAAGCCGCAGCCGGCGAGTTCCCAGCGGTCCACGAACCCCCGTTCGGCCGGCTTTTTCTGGAGACGACTTTCCAGCGCCCGAAGAAGTTGGTCGGCGATGAGCGCCGGATTTTCGTGGCCGCATCGAGCTAATCGAAACGCAACCGGGGTCGTCAAATCACCGTGAGAAGAATCTTTCGGGGTCTCGAGCTCGACTTCGAATCCGGACGGGAGGGCCCACCCTCTTTGGCGGGCATAATCCTGGACAATTTCGTGAAGGACCTCGCGGAGGGACTCTTTCATCGTGAAGGTAAAGCGGTAAGGATTTAATTCCTAATCTGGGGGGCCTCGCCCCACAAACGCTCCAAACCGTAAAAATCTCTCAGATCCCGATAGAAAACGTGAACAATGACATCGCCGTAATCCAAAAGGACCCAGCGGCCGTCTTGCATCCCCTCACGGTGCCAAAGCCCGACCTTTCGCTTATCGAGTTCTTCCTGCACGTTCTCGGCAATCGCCCGGACGTGGCGGTCCGAGTTCCCGTGCATAATCACGAAATAATGCGCGATCGAAGAAAGCTTTGAGATGTCCAGGATAACGGGAGAGACGGCCTGCTTCGCGTCGGCCGCCTTCCAGGCGAGCTTGGCAATCCGTTTCGGCTGCAAAGAAGAGTCGAAAAACCTCCGATCCTATTTGCCGAGGATGCGGCAAAGGGTCGTACTGCAGGCCGGGCAGGTTCCTTTCATCGCACGGCGGCCGTTCTTGAGAGTTTCTTCTCTTGGATTTTTTATTTCCACTTTCTTCCGGCACTTCACGCAGTAGGCTTCCACAAGGACCCCCTTTTCTTTCGCCCGAGGTCACGTTCGCCCCGGGCGTACGCTCAAAATTCTATCACTTCTCAACAAACCGTTAAAGTACCCCTGAAACCTGGCTTTTTTACCAAGGTTTTTATCGACCCAGGCCCCCTCGAGCTTGAGAAGGAGTTTCTTCACCCTTCGGCCCCTTGAAAACCCCCCGAGGTCGCCGGTTTTTAAAATCACACGGTGGCAGGGAAGAATAATTGGAAGTCGGTTTGAACCCAGCGCCTGCCCGACCGACCGGGCCCCTTTCGGAACCCCCACCCTTTGAGCTAATCCTTGATAACTGGTCACCCTCCCGGTCGGAATCTCACGGAGTTTCCCGAGGACCCTCCTCGAGAAGGGAGAAACGCCCGTCCAATCGATGGGACAGTCCTTAAAATTTATCCTCCGCCTGCGAAGCACCGAATCAATCCGCAGTGCGGTCTTTCTCAAAACTCGGTCGATGGCGGCGGGGGCCTTTTGGGCCCCAGGCTTTCTCTTCGCTCGAATCGGAAATTCCAACGAGTAAAGCCCTCTTGAAGTGGCCCTCAGGCGAAAATATCCGAGGGCTGTTTTAAAGATCCGTTCGTAGACCATCTAACCCAGCCAGCCGGGGTCGAAAGGGTCCCAGTGGAGTTCGTGCGCACGGGCCACGGCTTCGTTCACGAGCTTTCCTCCATGGAGCTGGAGCCCCGAGCGAATCTCGCCGTTCTCCCGAATCGCTTTTTTCCAGTCTCTCACCAACTCGATCGTATACGACAAGGTTACCTTTTCAATGGCCTGGGAGGCGCCCCGGCCGCAGAGAGAAGGGATGTTCGTCACGCCGAAACGGGGATTGCCCAGGGAATCCAAGTAAAGCGGGTCTTCATAACTTGTCGAACGGCTTTCGGGGAAATTCCCGCCTTGGTCGACGGCGATGTCGAGAATTAATTTCTTTTTTTCCCGAGAATGTTTCTCCAATGCCTCCTGGGTCAAGACCCACGGGGCCCGCTCCCCCACGATATGAACGCAGCCAATCCAGATGTCGGCTCTCTGGAGTGCCTCGTCGAGGTCAGCGCCGACACCCCAAATCCGAAAACGAGAACCAAAATGCTGAAATTCTTCTTTGAGCTCGAAGCGGCGCTTCTCCTGCTTCTCCACCAAGTCCACTTCAGCCCCCATTTGAAGGAGTCCCTCCGCGGCCTGCCGCCCCACAGCCCCGCCGCCAAAAATCACGACGCGACCCGGAGGAAGCCCTTCGGGAATCTCGGGATAACTGGAGGCCAGAAGTTCAAGTTTCTCGAGAAAACGTGGGGGATAGATGATTTTTCCTTTTTCCACCCGAACGTGGCGGCGAAAAAAGCCGGCGTCATAAGCCGCCAGGGTCCCTGCAATTTCACTCATTGGCTCGAGACAGAGGGTCCGACCGCCTCTTTCGATCGTTTCGATGCCGAAAGCGGTCACCTTCCGCCTGAGAAGAGAGAGGACCAAATCACGATTTTCGGGCGAGGCGAGGTGGAGAAAGGAAAAAAGAATCTGCCCCTCTCTCAGCAACTTCCATTCGGAAGGTAGAGGTTCCTTGACCTTCTTAACGAATCCGGCCCTTCCGAAAACTTCGGAAGCCCGGTTTACAATTTTGGCTCCAGCCCGGCGATAGTCCTCATCCGAGTAATTCGAACCGACCCCCGCCCCTGTTTCAATCAGGACCGGAATCCCGGCTTCCCTGAGGGCTTGGGCCCCCTTTGGGGTGAGTCCGACCCTCTTTTCCTGCGGTTTGATTTCACGAGGGACCCCGACCGTGAGCGGAACCGGAGTCATCCGGTGAAGCGATTCGTAATCGGCATCCGGCGGCCGAACCATGCCTTCTCGGTCACCCGGAGGATGGGCGGCGCCTGCCGGCGTTTGTATTCATTATGATCGACGGTGTAGATCACGTCACCGGCGAGCTTCTTTGAAACCTTTTTGGACCGGAGGGCCCGAACCATCTCATCTCGAGTCAAATTCTTCTCAATATAAAGTCGAAGGATTTCGTCCAGGATTTCATAAGGAGGCAGGGTGTCCTGGTCGGTCTGGTTGGGCCGTAACTCGGCGGAGGGAGGCTTTTTGAAAATCGCCTCCGGGATGATATTTTCGGCCTGATTGCGGAATCGGGCCAGGCGATAGACGTCGGTCTTGTAAATATCTCCCAGCACACAAAGGCCGCCCGCCATGTCTCCGTATAGCGTGCAGTAGCCCATTGCAAGTTCCGATTTATTGCCGGTTGTGAGCACCAAACGGCCTTCCTCATTCGAAAGATACATCAGTTCAAGCCCGCGCAATCGAGCCTGTAGATTTTCCATGGCGAGCGTCACGCCCTTCGTCGGCGCCGTCCGCTTTTTATCCCGGGAGCGCTCTGCTTGGTAACGTTGAAGCAGGGATTCG
>CAYJTI010000106.1:4055-5197 GCA_964373135.1 uncultured bacterium
TTCGTATTTTTCTCGGATGGAATAAACCCGAAATTCGATTCCTAGATTTTTAGCCAGCTCTTCGGAATCGCGCCAGCTTCCCTCGGAGGAGTAAACGCCCGGCATCGTGACCCCTAACACCCGGTCCGGGCCCAGGGCATCGCACGCGATGGCGGCGGTGAGTGCCGAATCAATCCCTCCGCTTAAGCCGATGACCGTTTTCTCAAAGCGATTCTTCGTAACATAGTCCCGGGCCCCCAGGACAAGCGCCTGATACATCTCGGCAATCTGATTTCCGAGATCGAGCCCCGGCGCCGATTCCAGGCTTTTTTTGCCCGGCTCCCAATCGTAAATGAAAAGACCCTCTTCAAAGGCCGGGGCACGAAACAGAACCACTCCCTTTTCGTCCATGACCTGACTCCGGCCGTCAAAGACGAGGTCATCTTGGCCGCCCACCTGATTGACGTAGACCATCGGAAAGTGGTATCGCCGGGTCTGGCGTTTCAAGAGTTCCTCGCGCATCCGTGCCGCTTCCCGGTGATAGGGAGAGGCATTGATGACGACCACAAACTGGGCCCCTTTTTGGGCCAGCCGCAGAAGCGGTTTTACCGAATAAGCTTCGTCCCAAAGGTCTTCACAGACCGCGGTTCCCACTCGAATTCCTTTCCACGGAAGGATGGGGTGATCTTCCCCAGGAAGGAAGAAAATTTCCTCGAGGAAGACGTCATAAGTGGGGAGAAGGGTTTTGAACTGCTTCAGACGGATTTTTCCGCCGCTCACCCAAGCCAGGGCGTTCCGGCTCTTGCCGCTTCCGGGCGGGCCTTGGTCGACATAACCCACGACCACCGCACCTTCAAAACCAGCGGCGGCTTTTCGAATCGCCTCGAGGGAGTCCAGGTTCGCGTCGATGAAACTTTGCTTGTTCGCAAGGTCCCAGACGGGGTAGCCGGAAATGGCGAGCTCCGGAAAGATAACAAGGTCGCACTTCTTCTCATCAGCTTGCTCAACGAAGCCGAGGATCTTCTTCAAATTGCCAGCGAAATCCCCCACCGTGGGATTCATCTGTCCCAGGCCAAGTCGGATGCGCGTCATGACTCTTCCCTCATGGTTGACAGGATGTCGATTTTCTGGTGGACCGGAGGCGATTTGAACGCCCGACCTCT
>CAYJTI010000107.1:0-5173 GCA_964373135.1 uncultured bacterium
CGGCCGTCAAGATCAATGAAGAGAAAATCAAATCGCAGAATCTTAAAGTAGACAACCTATTATCATCAAGCCGAGAATCGTGGACGGTTCCCTTTCAAGGGGGAGTCCTCACCCCAGGCAGCCTGAATCCCACCTCCCCGAGCCGGCGCGGGCCCTTTCCTCTGGCCGTGATGGCAAAAGGCCAATTTGCGGACGCCTACGAGGGCAAGATCATTCCCGCTTGGCCGAAACCCGACACGTCAACCGAGACGAAAAGCGTCGAATCCGAGTCCCCGACCCCTGTCACTCCCGCCCCCGGCAAGCTCATCCTGATTGGGGCTGCAAGCCTTTTTCAGAAACATCTCGTTCGAAACGGAGGACATTTGAATTTCTTTTTGAATTCGGTGGATGCGCTGACGTTGGGGGATGAACTTGTCACGGTGCGTTCCAAGCAGCCGATTGACCGGACGATGGATCGAGTCTCATCGGCCGCCAAGGCGGGGTGGCGCCTGTTTACCGCCCTTCTGGTGCCGGCCGTCATCGCCGCCATTGGCGGTCTCCGTATGATCTTGCGTCGGCGCGCCAAACAGAATTACCTCAAGGTCCTCGCCTTAACCGGATAATCCCGCCCGTGAAACCCAAACAGGTTCTCATTCTCGGAATCATTCTTGGCCTTCTTATTGTTGCCGTGACCGTGAAGCAGATGCAGAAGCCGCCAGAGCTCGTCACCGAGGAATACATTCCCCTTGATCTTTCTTTCGAAATCGACAAGGTCCAAAAGGTCCAAGTTGGAAAAGGAGATGCCGCGCCGGAGGGCAAGCCCCTGATTTTTACGATCGTGAAAGATGAGTTGGCGGGGTGGCGGATCCCGGACTTTCAAAACGCCCGGGCTGATGAGGAAAAGACTCGCAAACTCTTGAAGGATATTCGCGAAGCCAAGGGGGAGTTGAGGGCCAAGGACAAGTCCCTGCTCGCTGATTTCAAGATTGATGACAAACAGGCCTACCGCATTGGCCTCTACGACAAGGATTGGACCGAGATTCTCACGCTTTATATCGGAGCCAAGCTGGCCGGTAACGATCTCCTCTTCATCCGGAAGAGCGGGTCGGACAGTGTTTACGTGACGAATGCTTTTCTTCTGGGAGACATGGGGATCTTCGGTGAGGTCGAAAAGCAAAAACCCGAAATCAGCTATTGGGCGGCCACGAATCTCGTAAGGCTGAACGTTGACAAGGTGAATCGAATAGAAACCGCGTATTTTCGAGATGGAAAACCGGTCTTTACCACAGGCGTCCAGCGAAGCCCGGGACTCACAGCGGAAGATGCCCCGGGCTTGCCCGGGGCATCTGGAGCAGTACGTTCCCTGACGGGGAACGTCCTTGCGCGAAGCGCAGGGGCAGGTGGCGGCGAAGCGAAGCTGAGCCGTCCCTTGACGGATAGCACGATCAGGAAGTGGAGTTATCTCCGGCCAGAGGTTCCTTTTGCCCTCGATATGGAAAAGATCAAGCAGTTCCTGGGTTCCCTCGGAAATGGGCGCGCCAGCAAAGTGCTTGATTCCAAGGCCGGCGATTACGGATTCTCAAGTCCGAAGTGGCAAATGAAAATAGGAATGGAGGGGGGAGAGGAAGTTGTCATCAAGGCCGGAAACACCGATCCCGACACGAAGGGTGTCTACATGCAGGTTTCAAGCGAAGGGGTCGTGTTTCTCCTGCCGGATTATTATTTCAAGAACTTCAATATCGATGACAGCCGTTTCTTTGTAGCCAATCCTTTGGAGATTGTATCCGACAAGATTGAAAAGTTGGTCATCCATACGCCGGAAAAGGAATTGAAATTTAATCCGAAGGAAAAGAAAACAGACGCCCTCACGAGCTACCTGAACAACCTCATGAACTTTGCAGCCACCCGCCTCCTTTTCGATCCCGGAGACCGGAACAAGGTCCGAGCGGGCGGCCGTTATTGGATGGAGATCCAACAGGAAAATGAACCTCCAACAATTATCGATGTGGGAGACGTTGTCCCCGCCCGCGAAAAAGAGTACGCGGCGCAGAAGAGAGACAGGACTCAAGCATTCGCCATTTCAGAAGGTCTTTTCAAAAAACTCTTCGAAAACCTGGACCGTCTCTCCTCGCCCCAGACGTAGGGTTCGAATGCAGCAAGGGAGGCCGACGGTCACAAAACATGGCACGCCTGCTTAGATTAGAGCTTCCGAACACCCTTTACTACGTTTCCTCACGGGGAAATGCGGGAGGGGGAATCTTCGAGGCAGCCGCCGATTACGAGCTTTTTTTGAAGATTCTTGGAGACTGCTGCGAACAATTTAACGCCTTTGTCTACAGTTATTGCCTTCTCTACAATTCCTTTCACCTCGCCCTGGAAACGCGGGAAGCCAATTTGGGGATTTTGATGAAGAGACTCTTGGGGATTTACTCGCTCCGATTTAACCGGATACACCGCCGCCGGGGCCATCTCTTCCAGGAGAGATACAAAGCCCATGTCCTGGAAAAGAAAGGTTACCTTTTGGCGCTGACGCGCTTTATCCATCTTACGCCGTGCCGGGCAGAGCTTGTGAGTCTGCCTGAAGATTACCCCTGGTCCAGCATGCAATATTTCTTCTTCCAGGACGGGCAGCCGAAATTTCTCGAGACCGAAACGATTTTATCGCAGTTTGCTTCCCCCCAGGAATACCGCCAGTTTGTCCTTGAAAAGGGATCGGAGCCCATTTTAGAAAAAACAGTGAGGGGGATTTTTCTAGGTTCTCCTGAATTTGTGGCCCAAATGCGTAAGCACCTTTCTCAGAAACAACTCAATGAAGTCTCGCCGGCCTCCGAATTTTCCCCGTTGGACCCCCAAAGAGTTCGGAGGCGGCTCGAATTGGAACCCACGGAGGTCCAGATTTATGGTCTTTGGTATTGGGGCAGAATGAAGCAGCGGGAGATAGGTCATTTTTATTCGAAAAGCCATTCCGCGATTAGCCACGCCATTAAGCGTTTCAAAAAGAAATTAGCTGAGGACCCGGTTATCCGCCATAGGATTAAAGAGCTTGAAAGAGAGATTTCAACTTTCAAGCACTGACCCCAAGATTTTCATTGATTCTCCTTGATATCTAAAGCATTCACTTGACAATCTTAATTTCTTCGTGCATCATTCTGTCCAATATTGAAAGTTCGTGAAAAGGGCAAAGCTTCCGCCAGAAGAAGTGGCGGACCCGCCAGGCAGTGTGGCGGGGGAGTAATCCGGCGGCGCAAAACCGTGCATCCCAAGAATGGGAACGGCAGGTTGCCACGAAATGGAAACAAAAAAGAGACAGTATTCAATAACAGGTTTCGCAAAAGCCGGCCAAACCGGGAAAAACGGTTTGACCGGCTTTTTTTTGTCCCGAAGCCAAAGTGCCATCTATGTAAATCAAAGGCAAGAAGAATAGTCCCCCCCTCCTCATTGTTTCTGACTTTGAGGGCATCCTTCCTCAAGGCAATGCGAATTGAGAAAGATCCTTACCTCTCTCTAAAAGCTGCCAAAAAGCGTGAGCTGGATTTCCCCATTGATTCCGATTCCTTATCCGAGGCCTTTCCTTCAAGACCGTTGGCTTGAGCCAGTCATCTATCTGGGACTTCGGCACGGGCCCTTGTCCAATTAATGTTTGGGCGTTTTGAGTCTGGGAGGTCTAACCAGGCACGGGGGCCTTCTGAAGCGGCCATGTCACTTTTGGAGACTTCTCCCAAACGCCATCGGTCCAGATCAGGCCTTCTGGAATCCCACAAGATTCGAGGACCTTTTCTCATTTTCGTCTCTCTGAAAAAGCCTGATCGTTAAGAGTCCCGGTAAGTTTCCCCCTTTCTCCAAGCGGCTCGAATGCAAGAGAGGATCGTGCGGCAGACCGCCCGCCTGGCCTGTTTGGTATTCAGCCCTTGCTTTTGAAGCCTTTCAAAATGCCGTTGAAACTTATTCTTTTCAAGGGTCCTCATCGCGCCTTGAAAATGCGTTGAGACGACCCATTTCAGGATTCGGTTGCCTTGTCTGGAGCTTCCTTGGTAATAGACCCGCTCATCGGAGCTCATCCTTCGGATCCCGAATCCGGCGTAACTCCAGAGTTTATTTCTTCGTGAGAATCTTTCGGGGGTATCAAGGATGGCCAGGTAACCGGCGGCCACGATCGGCCCCACGCCGGGAAAGCTTCTCAGGATCGGATAGGCCTTTTCCCTCCGGAGATCCTTTAAGAGAAAGCGAAGCACCTCCTCTGAAAAACCCTTCAACTCATCGAGCCACCGGTAATATTGATCCACCTGGAGACGCACGACCCGGTCTTCGCCTAGTTTCTTAAGCCATCCCAATCTCTGACGGGGATGGTAAATGCCCCTTCCTTTCGTCGGGATCGCTATCCCCCGGAACTCTGCTTTCAGCCTGAGCTTCACTCGGGTCCTCTCCTGGGTGAGCTTGTAATAATGGAGGAAGAGGGAACGCCAGTCGCGGCTTCGTCCCTCGGGGTGGGCAAGGGGACGGATGAATCCCGCCCGAAGGAGTCTGGCCAGTTTGACGGCATCCACCTGGTCATCCGCATACTCAGCCTTCCAGATCCATTGATTGTGTTTGGGATCACAGATCACAAGCTCATCACAGTAAGGCTCGAGGGTCCGCTTGACCCAATCCGCCAAGTGGGATTCTTCAACCACGAGGACCCTCTGGCCTTCATAGGCGCTGACTGTCTGGATCAGATGATAGACGCTCGTTGGGAAACTTTGGCAGCGAATCAGTGAGCCTTCTTGTGAGAGAGCCGCTAAAGTACAACTTGCCGAATGGGCATCCAATCCGAGATAATACTTCTGCATCACGGGCTCCTTTCTGTTTGAGGTGTTGTTGACACGTCAAAAGCATTTTACACCTCACAGGAAGGATGCCCGTATTTACACATTACCAGTTACCTTTTTTCCCGCCTCCCTGCCTGCCGCCTGCCCCCGTCTGCCAGATGGCGGGCAGGTGACGGCAGTCAGGCAACGAAAAAGAGCCCCGATCGTCGAAAAAATCCGCACGGGAGGGCGCACGCCTTTAACAAACGAATGGCTTAACTGCCCTACCCCGGAAGACACTTCTGTGTTAAAATTTGTTGTGCGGAGGAAAAAATGACGATTTCACAGCGTCGGACAAAAATGAAAGAAAATCTTCTCAAGGCCCGCAAGGAGCTCAAGAGCCTTTCTCC